>JACOTG010000162.1 GCA_016178505.1 Planctomycetota bacterium | reverse complement strand
CGTCCATGATCTCGTTACGTCCCGGCTTCGTTTCTGTCTTCAGTGTCCTCGTGGCGATGGTCGCGTCGAGCGCGGCACAGGCTCAGTCGAACTCGTGTTCGAGCGCGACCGTCATCGGCGACGGCACGTTCATGGGGACGACCGTCGGCGCGACGAACGACGGTGCCGCGAGCTGCGGCGGCTCGGCGACGAGTCCCGACGTCTGGTACAGCTACACGCCGATCCAGAGCTGCACCCTCAACCTCGACACGTGCGGCAGCGCGTTCGACACGGTTCTCTCCGCGCACACGGCTTGCCCGGCGACGACCGGAAACCAGATCGCGTGCAACGACGACTCGTGCGGTCTGCAGTCGCGAATCCAATTCGCGGCGACGGCCGGAACGGCATACCTGATCCGCGTCGCGGGGTTCAGCGGCGCGACGGGCACGTTCACGTTGAACGTCTCCTGCGCTGGCAATCCGAATCCCGGAAGCGACTCGTGCGCCAACGCGGTCCCCGTGACGATCGGGTCGGTCAGCGGGACGACCGCGGGCTCGACGAACGACGGCAGCGCGTCCTGCGGCAGCTCGGCGACGAGCCCCGACGTCTGGTACAGCTTCGCGGCCACCGAACATTGCCGGATGCGCGCAAACGTGTGCGGCGCATCGTTCGACACGGTGCTGTCGATCCACTCGGGATGCCCGGGCACGACCGCGAATCAGATCTCGTGCAACGACGACTCGTGCGGCCTCTCGTCGTCGGTCGCCGCGGAAGTGCAGGCCGGGAACACCTACTTGATCCGCGTGGCTGGATTCAACGGCGCGACCGGCGCCTTTACTCTCAACGTGTCGTGCACGCCGATCGTTCCGGGCTCGGGCCCGGACATCATCACGGGTGAGCTGAGTTCGCTGGCGCAGCTCGGCCGCCTCGGCGACGTCGTCGGATGCGGCCTTCAATCGACGATCTGCAACGCCGGCTCCGATCCGCTCGATTGGGTCGCGAACCCGGATCCGCACCATCCGTTCATCGTGGGCAACGTGTACCGCATGATGGGCGGACGCTTCGAGCAGATCGGACAGTCGTGGGCCAAGCACGCGTTCGCCGCGGCGCAGGCCGACGAGTGCTCGCTCGGCTGCACGCCGACCGGCGGCACGCTCGGCGTCGGATGTTCCGACACGTACGGCGCGAGCTTGAACGGCGCGCAGAACATCATGGGGCCGAGAGAAGAGATCAACCCGTGGACGGGCTCGTTCACGTACCCGGGCTCATACATTCAGACTCACACCGGCGGATTCGACGCGGTCGAGCATCGACTGCGGATCCACGACGCGGATCTCGATCCCGCGCAGAACGCCGGCGCGACCTACGTGGTCGAGCTCTACGTGCTCGCACACGACGACGTCAATCACATGAACAGCCTCGGATGGGAGCCCTCGACGATCACCGGCACGCCCGGCGGATCGTGGAGCTTCAATCTCAACAACGGCACGCACACGACCGTCGGTCCGGCCATCGAAGCCTGGAACGGCGCCACTCGAACGACGATCCAGGACCCGGCCGCAACGGACGGACGCTGCATCCTCGGTGTCCGCACGAGCGACAACGGCAACGGGACGTGGCACTACGAGTACTCGCTCTACAACCTCGACATGGATCGCCAGGTGAACGCGTTCACGATTCCGGCGTCGTCGAACGTCAACGTCACGAACGCGGGATTCCATGCCGTCGAGTCGGAGGCGGACGACGGATTCTCGAACGCGCCGTGGACGTTCACTCGAATGGCGAACGCCATCACGTGGGCGACCGAGCCCTTCGCGACGAACCCGCACTCGAACCCGCTGCGATGGGGCACGACGTATTCCTTCCGCTTCGACGCCGACGTTGCGCCGTCGACCGTCACGGCCACGCTCGACCTCTACAAACCCGGATCGCCCGCGTCGCTCACGGGCTCGACCCAAGGACCGACGTCGATCGAATGCCTCGCCGGGACCGTGGGAACGGGCGCGGGTCCGGCCGCCGACGTGCTTTTCGTGAACGGCAGCGCCGGCGATCCGGTCACGCGCGTCGTCGACGTGGCACTGAGCGCACCGATCACGGTCGCGCTGTCCGCGGCTCCGGGCGGCCCGAACCCCGCACACTACGTCGCCTATCGTTGGCAAGGACCGCCGTCGAACTCGACCGTCCTCGTCGTCGGCGGGCAGACGCTCGGTTGCACGGCGAATCCAACTCCACTGAACCCGGGCCTCACGCCGCAGCCGTTCCGCTGTCTGCGCGGCGCGGGAGTACCCGCTTCGATCTGCGGGAGCGTCACGGAGTTTTCGGGCGCACCGGCGCGCGCACCGTGGACGCGCACGAGACCGCAGGGCTTCGCCTCGACCGTGACCTTCACGCTGCAGGGCATCCTCGAGGACGGCGCTGCGGCGAATTCACTCGGCTACAGCGTCACGAACGCGGTCGTCATCTCCGTTCATCCGTAGGCTCGTACCGAAAGGACTC
Source organism: Planctomycetota bacterium (assembly GCA_016178505.1). Classification (GTDB taxonomy): domain Bacteria; phylum Planctomycetota; class JACOTG01; order JACOTG01; family JACOTG01; genus JACOTG01. The sequence continues at coordinate 31,749 of JACOTG010000162.1, read as the reverse complement.
GACACCATGAATCGACATCGACGAACGGCCTTCTTCGCCTCGCGTTTCGTTTCGTGCGGCCTCTTCGCCTTCGCCGTCGCGACGACGGCACGCGCTCAGTCCGACTCGTGCGGAAGCGCGACGCCAATCGGCACGGGCGCGTTCTTCGGCTCGACGGTATCGGCCTCGAACGACGGCTCGTCGAGCTGCGGCGAGACCACGACCAGCAACGACGTCTGGTATCGCTACACGGCGGCCGACGACGGCGCGCTGCAGGTGACGACGTGCGGCTCGAACTGGGATACGGTTCTTTCGCTGCACTCGGCCTGTCCCGGCAATGCCGGCAACGAGCTCGACTGCAACGACGACTCCTGCAACATCCAGTCGGTCGTCGGCACGCCGATGACCACGGGTCAGTCGGTGCTGATTCGCGTCGCGGGTTGGCAGGGCGCGACCGGCGCGTTCACGTTGCACGTTTCGTTCTCGACGTCGCCCGGCACCGACACGTGCGCGAACGCGCTTCCGGTCGTCGCGGGCACCACCATCGGTGACACGCTATCCGCGTCGAACGACGGGTCGGCCAACTGTGGCTCGTCGGACACCACGCCGGACGTCTGGTATCGCTTCACCGCAACCGAGGACTGCCGACTTCGCGTCAACACGTGCGGCAGCAACGACTACGACTCCGTCCTCTCGATTCACTCGGGCTGCCCGGGCACGGCGGCGAACACGATCAGTTGCAACGACGACTCTTGCGGCACGAGCTCGTCCGTCTCGACGCTCGCGACCGCGGGCTCGACGTATTGGATCCGCGTTTCCGGGTACGCGGGCGCGACCGGAAACTTCATCCTGAACGTCTCGTGCGATCCGCCGACGGGCGCGGGCGCCGACATCCTCGTCGGACAGATCGGCTCGCTCGCGCAGTACGGCCGCTTGGCCGACATCATCGGCTGCGGCATGGACTCGCCCCTTTGCAACCAAGGCAGCGAACCGCTCGATTGGATCGCGAACCCGGACCCACGCCATCCGTTTGCAACGTTTGGCGTCTACCGCATCCAAGGAACTCGCTTCGAGCAGATCGGGCAGTCGTGGTGCAAGCACGGGTACGGCGCCGGACAAAGCGATGCCTGCGGCCTCGGCTGTTCACCCTATCAAGACGAAACGCACCTCGGCGTCGGCTGCTCGGACACGTACTCGTCGGACAACAACGCCGAGAGGAGCATCCTCGGGCCGCGAAGCGAGATCAACCCGTGGACCGGGGCGTACGCATTCGCCGGCTCGTACCTCGATCTTCACGCAGGCGATCCCGTCGATCCGATCGAGCATCGGCTTCGAATTCACGACTCCGACATCGATCCCGCGGACAATCCGGGCGCGACGTACGTCGGCGAGTGCCACATCGTCGGGCACGACGACGTGAACCATCTCGACAGTGTCGGTTGGACGCCGGTGTCGCCGTCCGGGGCATCGGGCGGCGGCTGGTCGTTCGGGCTCGGTGGCACGACGAATGGCACGGCCATCCATGCGTGGCCCGGAGCGCAGCTGACCACGTTCCAAGACGCGGGATCGACCGACGGCCGCGCGTATCTCGGCGTCGTCGTCACGGACAACGGGAACGGCACGTGGCACTACGACTACGCGATCCAGAATTTCGACATGGATCGCGGCATCGGCTCGTTCCGCATTCCGCTCGGCGCCGAGACCCACGTGACGAACGCCGGGTTCCACGCTCCCGAGTCCGACGATCCGGAATTCTCGAACACGCCGTGGTCGCTCGCGTTCAACGGAGACGCACTCACGTGGTCGACCGAATCGTTCGCGTCGAATCCTCACGCGAACCCGATTCACTGGGCGACAGCGTACAGCTTCCGCTTCGACGCGGATTCGCCGCCGGCCGACACGACCGTGACGCTCGGTCTCTGGAAGCCGGGCTCGCCCGCGTCGCTCACGGGAACGACGGCCGGACCGCGCGTCGGATCGTGCCTCGCCGGCACCGTGAACTCGAGCACCGGTCCGATCGCCGACGTCCTCAGCGTGAATGGCAGCGCCGGCGATCCGCAGACACGCGTGGTGACGGCCGCTCGCGGCTCCGCCGTTGCGGTCTCTCTCGCCGCGGCGACACAGGGTCCCGTGGCACCGCGATATGGGCTGTGGGTCTGGCTCGGCAATCCCGCAAGCGCCGCAAATCTCGTCGCGAGCGGACAAACGCTGGGCTGCACGGTGAACCCGACGCCGCTTCAGCGGAACTCGCTGCCCCAACCGTTCCGCTGCCTCCGCGGGGGCGTCCCTCCCGTCGTGTGCTCCGGGGTGACGGAGATCGGCGGTGCACCGCCGCGCGCACCATGGACTCTTCACCGCAACCAAGGCTTTGCAACCGCTGGATCGTTCACGCTCCAGGGCGTGCTCCAAGACGCGGGCGCCGGGAACTCGACCGGCTTCAGCGTCACCAATGCCGTGGTGCTCGTGATCCAGTAGCTTCGCGTGACGTCTCGGTCTTCGCGTCCCGCGCCGGCGCCGCGGACGGATTCGGTCCTACCCGACCTCCGCGGCGCGGCGACCGGGATCGGCAGCTTGCCGTTTCGAAGTCCGGAGCGCGCGGTGCGCTGGGCGATCGCCCACTACCGCGACGTCCCGTTCTGGCCACAGCTCCCGCGCCGCTCCGCGTCCGAATCGATGCTGCGCCAATTCCGCCATCCGCTCGGCGCCGAAAACGCGTCGACTCTCGAGCCCTTCGTGCGAGCGATGCGCGGACGATTTGCGCTTGCCGTGAAAGGTCAGATCACCGGTCCGATCACCCTCTGGCTCGCATCGGGCGGTTCGGTCGATCTCGCGTCTGCGCGGCGCGAGAGCGTGCGCGCAGCACGAGATCTCACGCGCGCGCTCGCGACGCTGGGATCCCCCGTGATCGTGTTCGTGGACGAGCCGGCCCTCCACGTCCTCGCGCTGCGATCGCTGCGCGAGGAATCGCGCGCCGAGGCTGCGCTGCGGCACGTCGTCGCCACGATCCAGCGCGAAGGCGCTCGCGCCGGGATCCACACGTGCGGGCCGGCGCCGGTCGCGACCTTGCGTCGCGCGTCGCCCGACTTCCTCGGGCTGGACTTCCTGCGATATCGCGAGCGACTGCTGCGCGCGGGCCCCCGGCGCGAGCTGCGCGCGTTCGTGGAGGACGGCGGCGCGTTCGCATTCGGAGTCGTCCCCACGTCGGTGCCGGCGGGTTTCGCGGCCGAACGAGTCGCGCGGTTCCTCGTCCGTGATCTCACCGCCGCGCTCGGCGATCGCGGGATCGTCGCCGACCTCGTCCGACGATCGTTGATCACGCCGGCCTGCGGCACCGGAACGCGACGGGTCGAGGACGAGCGCGCCGCGGCCGCAGCCCTTCGGACGATTCAAGCGAGCCTGCGCCTGTGGCTCTCTCGCGAGACCGCGAGAGCCACCGCCCCATGAGACGAGCGGTCAGTGTGCCTCGAACCAGCTTCGGCCGCTCTTCACTTCGACGACGATCGGCACGCGCAGTTCGAGCGCGCCCTCCATCTCTTGCTTCACGAGCGCCCGAAGCGCCGGCAGCTCGTCCTCGGGCGCCTCGAAGAGAAGCTCGTCGTGCACCTGGAGCAGCATGCGGGCTCGGAACGCATCGCGATCGAGCCGCGCGTGAATGCGGATCATCGCGATCTTGATGAGGTCGGCCGCGGCGCCTTGGATCGGCATGTTCACGGCGATGTTCTCGGCCATGTTGCGGACGCGGACGTCGCTGCTCGTGATCTCGGGGATCGCGCGGCGGCGATGGAGGATCGTCGAAACATATCCGTCGCGCCGAGCCGCCGCGATCGTCTCGTCGATGTATCGCTTCACGCCGGGGTACAGCTCGAAGTACGCGCGAATGAACGCCTCGGCCTCGGCGAGCGAGATCTTCGTGGCCATCGCGAGTCCGGCCGGCGTCATGCCGTAGACGATCCCGAAGTTGATCACCTTCGCACGCGATCGCAGCTCCGGCGGAACGTCCGAAGGCTCCAGGCCGAACATCCGCGCGGCCGTCCGGCGATGAACGTCTTCACCGGTGCGAAACGCCTCGGCGAGCGCAGGATCGCCGCTGACGTGCGCGAGGAGACGAAGCTCGATCTGAGAGTAGTCCGCGGACAAGAGCTGCCATCCCGGCTCTCCCGCGACGAACGCCTTTCGAATCTCGCGGCCGACGTCCGTGCGAATGGGAATGTTCTGCAGATTGGGATCGCTGCTCGACAGGCGCCCCGTTGCAGCGACCGTTTGGTTGAACGACGTGTGCACGCGACCGGTGCGCGGGTTCACGAGCGCCGGCAGTGCGTCGACGTAAGTTCCCTTGAGTTTCATCGTCTGCCGCCACTCGAGGATCTTCTCGACGATCGGATGCTCGGCGAACTTCTCGAGCGTCTGCTGGTCGGTCGAGTAGCCGGTCTTCGTTCGACGCAGTCGCTTCACGGAAAGCGCGTCCTGGATCCGGAGCTTCTCGAACAAAATGGCGCCGAGCTGCTGCGGCGAGTTGATGTTGAACGGCGTGCCGGCGAGCGCGTGCACCTCGGCCTCGAGCGTCCCGATGCGCGTCGAGAGGTCGCGCGACATGCGCTGGAGGATCGAGAGATCGAGCGCGATTCCCGTTCGCTCCATCGCCGCCAAGACGGCCACGAGCGGCATCTCCATGTCGTGAAACAGCGACTCGAGCCCGAGATCGCGGAGCTTCGGCGCGAGCACGCCCTCGAGCTGGCGCGTCACGTCGGCGTCCTCGCACGCATATTTCGCAACCTCGTCGACCGCGACATCGGCCATCGTGATCTGCTTCGCGCCGCGTCCGATGAGCGCTTCGGTCGGTGTCTTCTTGAAGCCGAGGTACTCCAGCGCGAGCACGTCGAGATTGTGCTGCCGCGCTCCGGGGTCGAGGAGGTACGCCGCGATCATCGTGTCGAACGCCACGCCTCCGAGCTTCACGCCGTGGCGATCGAGCACGAGCAGGTCGTACTTGATGTTCTGTCCCGTCTTCCGGATCGCGCCGTTCTCGAGCGCGGGTCGCAGGGCATCGAGGATCAACGTCGTCTCGCCGGGTCCGCCTTGCGACTCGAAGAGCCCCGTTTTCGAGTTGACCGGAACGTAGAACGCCGCGTGCGGCTCGATCGAGAACGACAGTCCCACGAGATCGGCGCGCAGAGGATCGATGCCGGTCGTTTCCGTGTCGACGGCGAACGACGGGGCCGCCTCGAGCGCTGCCGCGAGGCGATCGAGATCTTCGCGCGTGCGAACGGTCACGTACCGCGTGGCCTGGCCGTCGCCGGACGACACAGGGAGCGCATCGAGAAGCGCCTTGAACTCGAAGCGCTGGAAGAACGTCCGCAGCGCCGCCACGTCGCGCGCGCCGATCGTGAGCGCGGCGAGATCGACGCCGAGCGGGACGTTCACGTCGATCGTCGCGAGCTCGCGCGACAGGCGCGCTTGGTCTGCGGACTTGACGAGCGCGTCGCGCGTCGCCGCTCGGTCGATCTCGCCAGCCCGCTCGAGAACGCTCTCGAGTCCGCCGAGGTCGCGCACGAGCTTGACCGCGGTCTTCTCGCCGATGCCGGGAACGCCCGGGATGTTGTCCGACGCGTCGCCCATGAGCGCGAGCACGTCCGCGACGCGTTCGGGTGCGACGCCGATCTCGGCCTCGACCTCGGCGGGCCCGAGCACGCGGGCCGGCGAGTCGGCCCGCCCCGGCGAGTACATGCGGACCCGATCCGTCACGAGCTGCAATAGGTCCTTGTCGCCGCTCACGACGTAGGTGTCGAAGCCTTCGTTCTCCGCGCGACGTGCCAGCGTTCCGATCACGTCGTCGGCTTCGTAGCCGGGCGACTCGAGCACGACGATCCCGAGTGCGCGCGTCACGTCGCGGACGTCCGGGAGCCGCGCGGCCAGCTCTGCGGGCATCTTCTGTCGCGTTGCCTTGTATTCGGCGTATCGACGGTGGCGAAACGTTGGTTCGGGCGTGTCGAACACGACCGCCATCGCCTCCGGTTTCTCGTCGTCGAGCAGTCGCAGCAGCGCAGTCGCGAAACCGAAGACTGCGCTGGTGTTCTCGCCGCGCGAGTTGAGGAGCGGATTGCGGATGAACGCGAAGTGCGATCGGTAGACGAGCGCGGATCCGTCGATCAGGAAGAGCCGCTTCACGCGAGGGTGCGCCCAACGATGGCGGAGCCGCCGCGCCTCACGAACGGACCTCGGGCGCGATGGAAGTCCTCGCCGAAGATCCGGAAGAAAAAAACGTGAGGCGGGCGAAACCGAGCAGAGACGGCCGAGGTCGCGCGAAGGCTCTCAATCCCACGTATCGCCGTGAAGTCCCCCACTCGATATCGACGCGATTCGCGTTCCGCTGAAAGGAGTCGAGTTGGCCGCACCGAACCCGCGTTCCGCCTTCGCACGCCATGTCCCGGACCGATTCGTTCTGCGCCCGACGCGCTTCGCAGCGGCACGCTCGATGTCCACTCGCGAGCGCGTCGCGTGCGCCGACTCGCGATCGATGCCGCGACGCCCTCACCCATTCAGTGCTCGTTGAGCTCGGCGTCGACTTCCTTGTTGGCCCACTCGAAGAAGTCTTTTTCGAAGCCAGCGAAGTTGTCGCGACCGATGTCGTCGCGCCACCAATCCGCGCTGAGGAGGTCCGCGTTGCCGAGGAAGAACGGTCCGGTTCGGAGGCGAATGAACCACTTGTCGAACTTCTCGCGAACGTCCGAGGGCGCCGGCCCTCGCAGGTACTGGAACAGCATGTAAGACTCGGCGTCGAACGTCTCGATGATGTTGTGATCGTAGGCGTCGATCAGGTCGAGGCGCATCAGCTTCGCGAGCGGAATGAGGTTGTCGGCTTTCACGGCGGCCTGGAAGTCCTTCAGGATCGCCTTGTTCGGAAGCCCCGGCGTGAACACCCCCTTCTTGTAGGTGTTCGTGCGGAAGTAGAAGGCCACGGCCTCCGTGAGCCACGACGGCAGCGCATTCTCCCAGCACTCGTAGTAGTACTGGAACGTCGCCGGGCCGAGGATGAACTTCTTCACGAAGTCGACCTCACGTCCGCTGTACGTCATCACGAGCCGGCTTTGGGCGTCGAATAAGCCGTCCTGCTCCGAGAACCGGTCGAGCTTCTTCTTGGCGAGGTAGTCCTTGAACTCGCCCTCCGTCTCGAAGACGTAGACGGTCATGCGTTTTTTCGGCGGCCCGCCGAACAGCCGTGCCCACTCGGGAAACGCGCCTTCGAGTTGATCGGCGATCCCATCCGCGAAGTCGCGCGACGTGTTCGCATGGATCTCGTAGTGCGACGTCTCGATGACCCACGCCGTGGACCAATCTGCGTGCTGCTTGTCGGCCTCTTCGACCGGCTGCCATCGGCCGTTGCTCTCGACCATGGCCTTCTTCCCGTTCTCGGGATCGCCCTTCCGCTTGTCCCGATCCTCCGGGGTCATCCACTGGCCCTTGTAGCGGACCTGGCCGGACTCGGCGAGGCGAGCATCCTCCGGCGTGAGCCAGAGGTTTCCGACCTTCGTGAACCCCGCGATCGGACCGCGGTCCTCGGGATCGGACGAACCCTCGGTCTTCGGCTCCGCCGCCTTGGCCTTGTCGGCTTCTGTGGACTTCACCCAGCCCTTGTTCGTCTTGACGAAGCCGAGTTCCTTTCGCGCGCCCGCGTGGTCGGGGTTCGCCTCGATCGTCTTTCGAAGCTCGCCCATGGTTTCCGCTGCGAGGCCCTTGCCGCGACACCACAGTGCGAGTTGATAGTGCGCCTCGGCGTCCTTCGGCTCGACGAGCGCCGCGCGCTCCCGATACTCCTCCCAGTCGGTCTTCTTCTTCTCGATGCTGGTGATTCGCGTGCGGTCGATCTGCTGCACGCCCATCCGCGTTTCGATGGTGATCTGATCGGGCGCATCGCGGACGATCTTGCCCTCGAGCGTGCCGCCCTCCTTGAGGTGGACGATGTCGGCTCTCACCACCGACCTCGTGAAGACGCACGCCACGACGACGACGAGACGGCCACAGCTCGAGATCGCTTTTCGCATGAGAACTCTTGCTTCCTTTCGCGACCCTTCTCTTGAATCCTTCGCAGCGCCGGGCGGCTGCCGAAGTCCCGTTGGACCCATCATCTAATCGCGTCCCGGGCGCGACTTCAACGACCGAGTGGGCTCGCGGCCTTCTTCGACCGTTCAACTACCGATATGATCGGCGCCCATTCTCGAACGGCGAGGTTTCGATCGTGCACGTCGGCGGGGTCCTCTTGTTTCTCTTCATCCCGTTGGTCCTCTACCTCTTCGTTCAGCATCCGTTCGGAATCGTCGTGTCGTACTCGGTCGCCATCGTGGTCATGTTCACGCATCGATTCGTCGCCATTCCGTTCATGAACCGGTTTCGCGAATGTCGCTGCGTGTGGTGCGGACGTCGGGCCGCGCCGGGAAGGGCCATCGAGATCGAGTCCCGGCGCGGAGCCGCGCGATTCGCCGTCTGCGACGAGCGATGCCGCGACCGATTGCGATGCTTCGCGGGATTCGTCGACGGCCACCGCCGAGCGATCGCGCTCGCCATTTTCGTTCCGCTCGCGACGTACGTCGTCCTCGGATTCGTTCGCGCGCTGGCTTCCGTTGGCGTCTCGGAGCCGCTGGAGCGCAGTCTTCTTCAGGCTCCGATCGCGCTCACGGTCGTGTCGGTGGCGTTTCTGCATCGACTCGGGCCCGAGCCGGAAGGACGTCCGCGCATGCCGTTTCCGATCCACAACCTCTTCCTCCTCGGGGTGCGAACGACGCTCGTCGTGTTCGTCGGAGTCGGCGTCTTCTGGCTCGCGCAGGTCGTCGCGCGCGCGCTCGGCGCGTTCACCGGCGTTTGATCACCGGAGATGCGTGTGTATAATCCGGCACCATCGTTTCTCGAAAGGAGGGCCCGCCCATGGAGGCGGTCGTCGAAGAAATCGGCCCGTGCCGCAAGCTACTGAAGATCACGGTATCGGGCGAGCGCGTGAGTCAAGAGGTCAACAAGACCTTTCAACAGATCATCCAGTCGTCGAACTTTCCCGGGTTTCGCAAGGGACACGTTCCCCGAAAATTCCTCGAGCGAAAGTACGGCGAACGCATCTACCACGACATCAAGCGCGACTTGATCGCTTCGTCGTTCGAAGAGGCGATGAGCGAGAAGAAGATCACGGCGCTCGGCAGCCCCGAGATAGACATCGAGAAAGTGCCGTTCGATCCGTCGGGCCCGCTCTACTTCGAGATCACGATCGAGGTTCGACCGGACTTCGATCTCCCGTCGTACAAGGGTCTCGCGGCGATCAAGGAGCCGGTGTCGGTCGTCGAGCAGGAAGTCGATGCGGCGATGAAGTCGTTCGCGAAGAGCCGCGCCACTCTCGAGCCGCTGTCGCCGGCAGAAGTCACACCGGACGACGTGGTGATCGCGGATTGCGAAGTTGCGCGCGGCGATCAGAAGATCGGTGCGAACGAAAACGTCCAGTTCGTCCCGTCCGAAGAAAAACTTCTCGGCCTTCGCGTGCCGGGCCTCGGCGCCCGATTCACCGGCGCGCAAGCGCTCGATCCGTGCGAATTCGAGGTCGAACTGCCGCAGTCGGTGGAGATCGCCGGCGAGCGCGGCGGGAAAGCGACGCTACGAATCGTCCCGCGCGAGGTGAAGCGTCTCAAGGTTCCGACCGTCGACGACCGATGGGCCAAGGAGTTGGATTTCGATTCGCTCGACCAGCTGCGCGACAACGTGAAGTCCCAGGTCCAGCAATCGAAGGAGCGCGACGCGTGGAGAGCCGTCGAGGATCGCATCCTCGATCAGCTCCTCGACAAGACGCGCTTCGACGTGCCGAAGAGCATCGTTCAAAAGGAAATGGAGCGCGCGTTCCATCGAGCGCGCGTTCAGATGCAGATGGACGGCCTGGCCGAGGACGAGATCCTTCAACGTCTCGAGACCCAGCGGGATCGCCGCGAGGAAGAGATGGAACGCGCGTTCAAGAAGGTGTTCATCCTCGAGCGGATCGCGGAAGCCGAGCACATTTTCGTGACCGAGGAACAGATGACCGAGGCGCTGGCGTCGATAGCGCAATCGTATGGAAAATGGCCGAACGAGGTGCGTGCTTACTTCGAAGAAAACAACCTGCTGCCTCAGCTCCGGAGCGAGATCCGAGAGCGATTGACGCGCGAGTTCCTCCGGAACAACGCGACGATCGAGGAGCGGTCGATCCCGCGGGTCCGATAGTCCGCGGAACGTGAAGGGCGAAAGCATGCGAGGATCAACGCGGGAGGGTGACCGAACCATGTCCGAGAACTACATTCCGATTCCATTCGTCATCGAAAAGACGGGTCGCGGCGAGCGTCAATACGACATCTACTCGCGGCTCCTGGAAGATCGCATCGTGATCATCGGAACGCCGATCGACGACACCGTCGCGACGGTCGTCATCGCGCAGCTCCTGTTCCTCCAAAAAGAGAACCGGACGCAAGACATCAACCTGTACATCAACTCGCCGGGCGGCTACGTCACGGCGGGGCTCGCGATCTACGACACGATGCAGTTCGTGCAGTGCTCCGTGGCGACGTGGTGCATCGGGCAGGCAGCGAGCATGGCTGCCGTCCTGATGGCCGCCGGAACGAAGGGCAAGCGCCATGCCCTCCCCCACTCGCGGATCATGATCCACCAGCCGTGGGGCGGCACGCAGGGAACCGCATCCGATATCAGCATCCAGGCCGAGGAGATCCTGAAGCAGAAGCGCCTGCTGAACGAGATCCTGGCCAAGCACACGGGCCAAACGGTGAAGCAGGTCGAGAAGAACGCGGACCGCGACTACTTCATGTCCGCGGAAGAAGCCAAGTCCTACGGCCTCGTCGACGAGGTCGTCGAGACGCTCAAGGCCTAGGGCGCGTGACAGGTCGAAAGAAAGACCGCTCCGGCGATCGCGCCTGCACGTTCTGCGGGAAGACGCGCCCGAATCTCATCGCGGGTCCACCGGGCGTGTACATCTGCGACGAGTGCGTCGAGCTGTGCAACGTCATCCTCAGCGACGAGCTGAAGCGGCCGCGCGGCAGCAGCGTCGTCACCGGGCGTTCGTTTCGCCCGCTGCGACGCGAGACGCTTCCCACGCCGCGGGAGATCAAGGATCAACTCGATCAATACGTGATCTCACAGGATCACGCGAAGAAGGTCCTTTCGGTGGCCGTCCACAACCACTACAAGCGCTTGCTTTCGTCCGTGGACACGAGCGACGTCGAAATCGAGAAATCGAACATCCTCCTCATCGGACCGACCGGCTCCGGAAAGACGCTCCTCGCGCGGACGCTCGCGCGAATCCTCGACGTACCGTTCGCCATCGGCGACGCGACGACGCTGACCGAGGCCGGGTACGTCGGCGAGGACGTCGAGAACCTGCTCCTCAAGCTCCTCCAGAACGCGGACTGGGACGTGCAGCGCGCGCAGCAAGGCATCGTCTTCATCGACGAGATCGACAAGATCGCCAAGACGAAGGAAAACGTGTCGATCACGCGCGACGTCTCCGGCGAGGGCGTGCAGCAAGCGTTGCTGAAGATGCTCGAAGGGACGATCTCCAACGTACCGCCGCAAGGTGGGCGAAAGCACCCCGAGCAGCAGTACATCCCGGTCGACACGTCGAACATCCTCTTCATCTGCGGCGGAACGTTCGTCGGCGTCGAAGAGATCATCTCGCGTCGCGTCGGCCGTCGCACGATCGGCTACAGCGGGCTGATCGAGGACTCCAACCAGGCGCGCGAACTCTCGAATCTGCTCGACCAAGTCGAGGCCCACGACCTGATCGAATTCGGCATGATTCCGGAGTTCGTCGGGCGCCTACCCGTCGTGGCGGTGCTGCATCCGTTGCTATCGGAAGAGCTGGTCCGCATCCTCATCGAGCCAAAGAACGCGCTCGTGAAGCAGTATCAGAAGCTCTTCGAGATGGAGGGCGCCGAGCTGGAGTTCACGGCCGACGCACTTCGCGAGATCGCCAATCAGGCGCTCACCAAGAAGACGGGCGTGCGCGCGGTTCGGTCGATCATCGAGGAGCTGATGCTGGAGCTGATGTTCGAGCTGCCGACGCGAAAGGACGGCGCACGCTACGTCGTGACGCCGGGCGTCGTGCGTCGCGAAGAGCCCGTCACGATCGTCGAGCGCAAGCGCACATCGAAGCGCGAGACCGCATAGCCCCAAGCACCTCACGCCGTCCAGGTCCGACTCGGTATGCGGCGAGCGCCCGACTATTTCTTCTTGGCCGGCGGCTGGAGCTTGTCGAACGAGCCGATCGTGATCGGTAGCGCCACGTATCGTCCCCGGCGCTGGACCTTGACCGTCGTCTTTCGCCCCTCTTCCATGCGCGAAACGACACTGCGAAGCTCGGCGAAGTTGCGGATCGGCCGGCCGTCGAGTTCCACGATCTTGTCGCCGGGCACGACGCCGGCGTCGTCCGCCGGGCTTCTCGGCGATACGGCGTCCACGTGCACGCCATCGAGAGCATCGGTCGTCATGGCTTCCTCGGGCGGAACCTGAATGCCGATGCCACCCCGGACGATGTGACCGTTTTCGAGGATCTGTCGAAGGACCTGCTTGGCATAGTTGCTGGGGATCGCGAAGCCGATGCCGGCCGAGGTTCCGCTGCGGCTGTAGATCAGCGTGTTGATGCCGATCACGTCGCCGTGGATGTCGACGAGCGGTCCGCCGGAGTTCCCCGGATTGATCGGTGCGTCCGTCTGGATGAAGTCGTCGAGCACCGGGATCGCGCCCTCGCGAGAAACCAGCGCCTTCGTCATCACCGGACGGGCCTTCGCCGAGATGATCCCGTGCGTCACAGTCCCGCGGAGTTCGAAAGCATTGCCGATCGCGAGAACGCTCTGGCCCACCTCGATCGCATCCGAATCGCCGAACACGACGGACTGCAGCACTTCCGTGCTGACGTCTTCGATCTGCAGAACGGCGAGGTCGACCACGCTGTCGCCCCCGGCGACGCTGGCGCGGTAGTGTTTGCCGTTCGCCAGCTCGACGGAGAGCTTCTCGGTGTTGGCGATCACGTGGAAATTGGTGAGCACGTGCCCTTCGGTATCGACGATGACTCCGGTGCCGGCTTGCTCGCCCGAGTACATGTCGCCGCGGACGTCTCCGTGAATGCTGACCACCGACGGCCCGACGACCTTCGCGACTTTTCGAAACACGTCGTACGGATCAACGGCCGAAGCAATTTCGGCGCGCATTGCCGCCATTTGCGGGTCGGGGCGCGCGGAACCGAACAACCTCACCCAGTCGAACGAAACGCGGACGCTCATCCCGACGAGCACGGCGAGGAGCGCCAGCGCGAAGATCCCGAAATGGCGTGCAGCACGTGTCATGGCATCACCCGATTTCCAGTTGTCGATGGAGCGTCGAATAGAAACGTCGCGACGAATTACCGGCCCGTCGACTCCTCCGTTTGCTTCGCGGAGAGCGTCTTTTCTTCGCCGTGACGGAGGATCTTCGCCTTCACCGTGCCGCCGGCCTTGGTCGACTCGAGCGCATCGTGTACGTCGTCGCTGCTGCCGATCGACTTGCCGTTGAGTTCGAGAAGCACGTCCGACTTCTGGATGCCGAGCTTTGCCGCGAGGCTGTCGGGCACGACCTCTCTCACGAGAACGCCTTCGCCCTCGGTGAGCCCGAGGTGCTCGGCAAGATCCGCGCCGGGCGCTTGAATGACGACGCCGAGACGCGGACCGTCCGCGTCGCCGCGCGGCAGAACGGGAACGAGCGGCGTCGTTGGGGTCGTTTGGAATCGCGGGACACGCAGGATCGACGATCCGCCGCCGAGAGGCCCCGAGAACTGGAACTGCATGTGATCGAGGCCGAGCTTCTGCGCGACCTCCGGGTACTTCGCCTTGAAGTCCTCGAGGTCCTTCGCCTTGTAGGTTTCGGTGACGTCCTTGCCGTCCTTGTTTTCCGTGATCGTCGCTTCGACGCCATTGTCGTCCATGCGAAGCGTGGAGCGGGATCCATGCCGCTGCACGGTCGTTCCGGGCATCTGTCCGCCATCACGCATCATGCGATCCATGTCTTGTTGCATCTTCTGCATCTGCCGCTGGAGCGTCTCCATGCGGCGGCGGAACGCCTCGTCGGTCCCGGGCCAGTCGCGCATGCCGGAGAACGGGTCGTTGTCGTTCGAACCGTTCGACGTCGCGTCCGAGTCGTCATCGGAGTTGCGATCGGGTCGACGCAGCGCGCGAGGCCGCGGCTTCGATTCCGTCGTGTCGCTCTTGTCGGACTTCTCGGTCGTCACATCGTCGCGCTCACCCGACGCGAGCGCGCGCAGGAGCCGGCCGGCTCGCCATCGGATCTCGGGATCCTCGCTCTTCGTCGCCTTTTCGAGTTCGGGTTTCGCGCCGGCGCCGAGTTTTCGCAGCGCCGCGTACGCGCGGTCGCGAACCACGTAGTCGACGGCCCCCAGGTCACGGATTTGGGCTTCGATCTGTTCGGACGATGCGTCGCCGGAGTCCGTGGACTTCGTTTGGACCGGCTGGTCAACTGACGGCTTCGACGATTGCGCGAGAGCCGTGAGTGCAAGCGCCGGAATTGCGACCACCGCGAGAGTCATCCAAGAGCGATTCATGGCCATGCCTCCTATCGACTGTCCTCGAGCGCACCGAGCCACGTTCCGATTCGCCGGCTCAACGCTCGAGCTTGATGTTCAGTTCGAGAGTCTGACCTTGGCGGCGCACCGCCGCCTTCACGTCGGCGCCGGGCGTGAGTCCGCCGAGTACTTCCATCAACGATTCCTGCGTGGGGATCTCTTTGCCGTCGAGCGATACGAGCACGTCGTACTTCTGAATTCCCGCGAGGCCCGCAGGACCGTTTCGCGTCACGCCGTCGACGAGCACCATGTCCTCGCTGATTCCGAGCTGCGCCGCCAAAGCCGGGCCGATCGGCTCCACCGTGATTCCGAGCCACGGACCCGACGATCCCCCGGCCGGCTTGACGTTCGGCGCCTTGAGCAGTTTCTCGACCGCGGGCCTCACGAGGTGCGCCGGATACGCGAATCCAATTCCTTCCGCGCTGAGCGAGTCCTGAAACACCCATGTCTTGGGAGTCTCCGGCGCGTTCCTTTCCGGGGCCACGTTCGGCAGCACGCTGAACATCGATGGGCCGTAAGTCGGACGGCGAAACACCGACGACAACAACCCGACGATTTCGCCGGACGAGTTGGCCAGCGGTCCGCCCGTGTCGCCCGGATTCACGGAAGTCGTGACTTGAATGAGGCCCGGCGTGTTGGACCCGGCGTTCGGGTCGACGAGCTCGCGGTCGAGCCCCGAGACCCAACCGAACGAGGGTGACGCCGTGAACCCGAACGGACAGCCGACCGCGATCACGCGATTCCCGACGACGAGCTTCTTCGAATCGCCCCACGTCACTGCTGAGACGGGCACCGGCGCGCCTTCGATCTTGAGCACGCCGATCGAGGTGGTCGTGTCCTCGGCCACGATCGTCGCACGGAACTCGCTTCCATCGTGAAACGTGATGAACACACGATCGGCATGCGCCAGGTCCGCGCCGAGGGTGACGAACGTACCGGTAGAGTCCCAGGCGGTTCCGGAAAGCTGGGTGCGATTGACGAATCGCGGGATGCGCTTCCGGTTCGGGGCCGGCTCGGCGCGATCCTGCACACGAACGAGAACGCATGTGGGGCGAACCCTCTCGACGAGCTTGATCGTGTCTTTTTCGGATGCGTCGAGTCCCTGCGCGCGGCCGGCCGTGCTCGCCGCCATCGTGGCGACGATGAACGCCAGCCGAGCCGACCGGGATGCCGCGAACGCGTGGAGTGTGATCATTTCAGTAGTTTTCGGATCGAGGAGGAGGAGCGAGCAATCGCACCCGCGGGCGCGGTCCGGGCTGGCCATCCGGCGCGGACGTGCTCGGCGTCTCGTCGACGTCCAGCTCGAAACCCTGCGGTACGAATGGACGGCTGAAGTTCTGGATCGGATACGAAACCGGTTCCGAGCCGAACCCGCCCGGGTAGACGAACGAAGGCCCCGGCGAGCTGTCGGATGGAACGACGCGCGGCCTCATGGACAAATCGGCGATCCCGAAGCCGATGACCGCGGCAACCAGCAGGCCGGCCGCCATCGCCCAAGTGCGCGCGCCGCTCAGTCGCCGAACGCGAGCCGACGCCGCATCCAAATTCCCGACGCGACCCCGGATCTCCTCCCACCAATCCTCGCCGGCGATGGGATCGATTTCCGACCGAACGATGCGAGCGTAGCGGGCGAGCAACCGTCGATCCTCGCGGTAGCGCGCGACCGCAACGGCGCAATCCTCGCACTCCGTGAGGTGAGCGCGAAGCCGATCGGACGGCGCCTCGTCGAGATCGCCGCTGACGAAGAGCCGGATCGAGCGCGAATACTGACGACATTCGGACATGGGCTAAGACTGCTCCCGCGCGTATCGCCTCTCCCACGTTTCGCGGAAGAGCTTTCGCGCCTTGTGAAGTCTCCAACGGACGGTGGCATGCGTGCAATTCACGATCTTCGCGATGTCCTTGCACGACATCTCGTCGATGTCGCGCATGAGGATCACCGCGCGGTACTTCGACGGAAGCTGCGACAGCACCGACTCGATGCGATCGCCCAGCTCCCGGTCCTGCAGGGTGCGATCCGGCATCGCTCCGCCGGCGAAGTTCTCGGAGAGGATCTGGCTCTCCACGGCCGTCGACTTGTCGACCGATCGTTTGCGAAGGTGATCGATCGCCAGGTTCATCACGATCCGATAGAGCCACGTGTAGAAGCTGCGCGCCGGATCGTAGGAGTGGATCGACCGAAAGACGCGGACGAACGCTTCCTGCGCCAAGTCGCGCGATTCCTCGACGTCATGGATCAAGTTGTAGGCGATCCAGAACGCACGCTTCTGGTAGCGTTCGAGGAGTTCGCGATACGCCGACTCGTCGCCGGCCTGACAACGACGAAGCACGTCGATGTCCGGGTCTTCCGCCTGAGCCATCGAGGGCTGTCGTCGCTCCGGGTGTGCGAGCACCCGCCATTCCTTCTCGCGCAGCGCAATCGCCAGTTCGTGGGCCACGAGTATACCTCCGCACTCGAATCGGGTCGGATCGCTCAGCGGGTGCGCGAGCCGAGCGTCACCGAAACGTTCTCGCGCTTGCCCTTCCGCAGCACCTCCATCGACACCGATTGACCGGCCGAAGCCTTGCCCAGGATTTCACCGATTTCTTTTTGCGATCCGACCTTGGTTCCGTCGACTCGCAACACGACGTCGTTCTTCTGGAGTCCGGCCTTCGCCGCGGGCGAGTCGTCGACGACGCGGTCGATGCGAACGCCCTCGCCCTCCTCGAGACCCATGATCTCCCGCACTTCCGAGCTGAGCTCGAGCGCGGCCAACTCGACTCCGAGCCAGGCTCCCTTCCGAGCTTCGTCGGTCTTTTTCGGCTGCGGCGACGGCTTTTCCGCCGGCGGCTTCTCTGTCTTTTCCGGACGCCGCGCGATTGGAGGTGCGCCCTCCTCCGTCGGCATCGGCGGCAACGATTCGATGTTCTCCGGCCGCGAGCCGAGGGTCACCTTCATCTTCTTCGATTCGTGATCGCGAACGCGCACGATCTCGACCTTGTCGCCGGCTTTCATCGATCCGATCTTCGCGACGAGCTCGGCCGCGTCTCCGACCGACGAACCATTGACCTCCAAGATCACGTCGCCGCTCTTCAAGCCTGCCTTTTCCGCGGGCGAACCCGGCACGATGCTTTGAATCTCGACGCCGGCCGCGGTTTCGATCTCCAGTTCCTTGCGTCGATCTTCCGAGAGGGGCTGCACCATCACGCCAAGGAAACCGGGGCCCGACGCTTTGGTCGCTTCCGACTCGCCCTTCGCCTCGGCCTTGTGCTCGTGCTTCTCTTCGGCCTCTTTCTTCGTGGCCTTCGTTTCCTCGCGCGGCGTCTCTTCGCGACGCTCGACCTTCGCCGTTCGATCGCTCACCGACGCGAGGGTCGCGTTGGCGGTCCGCTTGTGGCTCCCGCGGAAATACCAGATTTTCACTTCGTCGCCCGGCTTGTGGCCTTGAACCAGCGTGAGAAGTCCGTCCACGCCCTTCACCTCATCGTTGTCGAGCTGCACGATGATGTCCCCCGCGCGAAGTTTCGCCTTCGCCGCGGGCGATCCGGGCTCGACCGAATCGACTCGGATGCCGACGCCTGCCGGGATCTCGTTTTGGCCGCGCTGCTCGTCTTCGAGCGCCGCGACCGTGATCCCGAGCCAGGCGCGATCTTCGGCCGCCGCGGCGCGCTCGACGGGCTTCGACTGCTCGATCCGCAAGGGAGCGGCCCCCGCGGATCCCGATTCCACTCGAACCTGAGCAATCGCCGGGCCCGCAACGATGCTGGCGAGCGCGAGCGCCGACGAGCCAGCGAGAAACGAAAACGCATGCCGATTCTTCATGACCGAGCCCTCCTGGAATCCGGGGCGACCGGTGAGATCGCGCGCACCCTGGCGGGTGATGCGTCGTCCCCGGGACCCGACCGTTGGATTCGTTCTCTGCATTCTGCGTGGAAGTCGAGATTCATACAGGGCAAAGCCTACGGCCGGTGGCGTCGAGGTGTTGGATACTCCTCCGCGAAAAACGGACCAGAACGCCACGTGCCCCTTCGGTGCAGGATCGCCGAATCAGGGTTGAGCCATCGTTCGGAACTTCTCGAACCTCTGCTGAAGGAGCGTTTCCACGGGAACGGGCCGTAGTTGGCGCAGGTACTCGACGATCTTGTCCCCGAGAGTGCGGCACATGGCCTTCGCATCCCGATGCGCCCCTCCGGGCGGCTCCGGAACGATGTCGTCGATGATGTCGAGCCCGAGCAGGTCCTTGCTCGTGAGCTTGAGCGCCGCGGCCGCCTGCGGCTTCATGTCGGCGCTCTTCCAAAGGATCGCCGCGCACCCCTCCGGCGAGATCACGGAGTAATAGGCGTGCTCGAGCATCGCCACTCGGTCCCCGACGCCGATGCCGAGCGCGCCGCCCGAGCCCCCTTCGCCGATGACGATGCAAATGATGGGCACGCGGATCCCCGCCATTTCGAGGATGTTCTTCGCGATCGCGTGCGCCTGTCCGCGTTCCTCGGCCCCGATGCCCGGATAGGCGCCGGGCGTGTCGATCAGCGTGACGATCGGCAGATTGAATCGCTCGGCGACGTGCATCTTTGCGAGCGCCTTTCGATATCCCTCGGGCTGCGCCGAACCGAAATTGCAGGCGATCTTTTCCTTCGTCGACTTCCCTTTTCGATGGCCGACGAGCAGGAACCGTTCGCGTCCGATGCGAGCAAACCCCGACACGATCGCCTTGTCGTCGCCGTATGCTCGATCACCGTGGAGCTCGTAGAAGTCGTCGAGCATGCCTGCGATGAAGTCGGAAACGACCGGACGTTGCGGATGGCGCGCGACGGCAACTCGCTGCCAAGGCGTGAGGTTCTGGAACGTCTCGTCGATCATCGCCGAGAGGCGCGACTTCAGCGGTCCAATCTCTCCGGAGAGGTCGACGCCGTGCTGCGAGGCCAGCTGTTCCAGCTCGGCGATCCGTTGTTCGAGCTCGTGGATCGGCCGCTCGAAGTCGAGCCCGTCGCGTTGCGGCGTTTCGGTCTTCTTTGCCTTTGCCATGATCGGCGCAGATGCTAGCAGCACACTCCGGGCGATGGAAGGCTCGCGCACAACCGCTCTTTTCTCTGGAACTCCCTCCTTTCGCGACCACAATGCCGCTTCCAAACGATCCAGAATCGGAGGCACGCAGGAGGCCAACGGCAGAGCCGTGAGCGACTCGCGAAGACCCAAGCACGCCCAGAAGACGCTTGGCATCGTCGGCATCGGCCTCATCGGCGGAGCCGTTGCGCTCGCGGCGCGGCGGCATCGGGCCGTTCGACGAATCGTCGCTGCCGACCGTGACCCCGCTTCGCTCGCACGCGCGAGGCGGCGCGGGATCGTCGACCACGCCGGCTCGATCGACGACGTCGCCGCCTGCTCCGACGTTCTCGTACTCGCCGTTCCGCCGCGCTCGCTCGCCGCGATGGTCCCGCGGGTCCTCCGCGGGCTTCGCGCCGGGTGCGTGGCTACGGACACGGCAAGCACGAAGCGTAGCATCGTCGATGCGATTCCGCGGCCGCGCCCGAACGGCCCTTGGTTCGTCCCTGCGCATCCGCTGGCGGGTTCGGAGCGCTCCGGGCTGGACGCCGCGACCCCCGATCTCCTCGAGGGCGCCCTTTGCCCCGTCACTCCCAAGTCCGGCACGCCGGCGCCAATCGTGCGTCGCATCGTGCAGTTCTGGTCGAGTCTCGGACTTCGTCCGTTCGTCGTCGGCGCGCGCGAGCACGATCGATGCGTTGCGCGCACGAGTCATTTGCCCTTCGTCGTCGCCTCGCTTCTGGCGCGCGGTCTCGAGCCGTCGATGCGAGCATTCGCGGGTCCCGCCCTTCGCGATGCAACGCGCGTCGCCGCTTCGGAATCGGGCCTGTGGGTCGACATCCTCCTCGACAACCGCGACGAGGTCCTGCGGTCCTTGCATTGGCTCCGCGCAGACCTAGAATGGTTCGTTCAGCTTCTCGAGAGAGAGGATTCGAGTGCGCTGGCACGCGCGCTTCGAAGCGCCCGGCGTCGCCGGGACGACTGGTCGGGCGAGTGGGCGGCTCGCTGACCCAACGACGATCTCGCGCGCAGCGCTCTCCGGACCCGAGACGCACGACCGAGCGACACCGCTCGGAAACAGGCGAGAGGATCGAAGTCCAAACATCGAACGATGTGGGGTGACAACGGATGACCATCTTTCGCGTGGAGGTTGCGCGTCGGCCCGATCTTCCAGACCCAGCCGGGGACGCGATTCTCGCCGAGGCCGGAGAGCTGGGGTTCCGAAACCTCACCGCCGTGCGCAGCGTCCACGTCTATCTCTTCGAAGGTTCGTTCGACCGCGATGCGGCGCTACGCGTCGCGCGAGAACTGCTCGCCGATCCCGTCGTCGACGTGGCTACCGTCGACGATCCGTTGCCTGCGCCGTCCGACGACGTCGTGGAACTCCTCGTCGCGAAGAAGTCCGGTGTGATGGAGCCCGTCGAGGATAGCGCGATGCTTGCCATTCGCGACCTCGGATTGCGGATCGGCTCGGTGCGGCTCGTCCGCAAGTACTTTCTCTTCGGGCTCGCCGCCGGTGACGCACTCGATCTCGGCCGGCGGGTTCTCGCGAACGAAGTGATCGAGGACGTGCTCGTCGGACCCGCCCCGGAGCTGTCGTTGTTCGCGAAGCCCGCAGCCTACGTCTTTCGTCGCGTGGAGATTGCCCTTCGATCGGCGAGCGACGACGAGCTTCGAAAGCTGAGCCGCGACCTCTCGCTGTCGCTGAGCGTGGAAGAGATGCGGGCGATCCGAGGTCACTTCGAAGCGCTCGGACGCGATCCGACGGACGTCGAAGTTCTCACGATCGCTCAGACCTGGTCGGAGCACTGCAAGCACAAGACGTTCACCGGCCCCATCGAGTTCGAGGGCGAACGCATCGACAATCTCCTGCGTACGACGATCATGAGAGCGACGACCGAGTTGAATCGCCCGTGGTGCGTGTCGGTGTTCAAGGACAACGCGGGCGTGGTGCGGTTCGACGATGCGAATGACGTCTGCTTCAAGGTGGAGACTCACAATCATCCGAGCGCCATCGAGCCTTACGGCGGCGCCGGGACCGGGATCGGCGGCGTCGTCCGCGACGTGCTCGGGACGGGACTCGGCGCGAAGCCGATCCTGAACACCGACGTCTTCTGCTTCGGGCCGATCGACATGCCGGCCGATCGCGTGCCGCGCGGCGCGTTGCATCCGCGACACGTGATGCGTGGTGTCGTGTCCGGCGTTCGCGACTACGGAAATCGCATGGGCATACCTACGGCGAACGGCGCCGTGTTCTTCGACGAACGATACGTCGGCAACCCGCTCGTGTTCTGCGGCACCGTCGGACTCCTCCCACGGGACGCCGCGCAGAAGGAAGTGAAGCCGGGCGACGCGATCGTCGTCGTGGGCGGGCGAACGGGACGCGACGGCATCGGCGGCGCCACGTTCTCGTCGGCCGAGCTTCACGAGACGAGCGAGGTCGTCTCCGGCGGCGCAGTGCAGATCGGAAACGCCATCACGGAAAGAAAGGTCCAAGACGCTCTCCTCGAAGCGCGCGCGCGAAACCTCTACCGTTCGATCACCGACTGCGGGGCCGGAGGCTTCAGCTCCGCGGTGGGAGAAATGGGTGAGAAAGTCGGCGCGTCG
Source organism: Planctomycetota bacterium (assembly GCA_016178505.1). Taxonomy (GTDB): domain Bacteria; phylum Planctomycetota; class JACOTG01; order JACOTG01; family JACOTG01; genus JACOTG01. The sequence goes on along the minus strand of JACOTG010000162.1, from coordinate 9,520 downwards.
GTCGAGCTGGAGCGCGTGCCGCTCAAGTACGAAGGCCTCTCTCCGGCCGAGATCTGGCTGTCCGAAGCGCAGGAGCGCATGGTCCTCGCCGTGCCTCCCGAAAACGTCGACGCGATCCTCACGCTGTGCGCGTCCGAGGAAGTCGAGGCCCTTTCGATCGGGCGGTTCACGGGCGATCGGCGCTTGCGGGTTCTGTACGCGGGAAACCTCGTCGCCGACCTCGACATGGAATTCCTGCACCACGGATTGCCGCGCGTTTCGAAGAAGGCACGTCGCCCGCTTCGTTCGGAGGCCGTGCAGGACTTGCCGGAGCCGCGCGAGGACTGGGGCGACACCGTGCGCTCGATCCTGTCGTCGCCGAACGTCTCGAGCAAAGAATGGATCATTCGACAATACGATCACGAAGTGCAGGGCGGCGTCGTCGTGAAGCCGCTTCAGGGCGTGCACAACGACGGTCCCGGCGATGCCTGCGTGCTCTTGCCCGTGCTCGGCTCGACGCGCGGAATCGTCGTCGCGAACGGCATGAACCCCTGTTACGGCGATCTCGATCCGTACGCGATGGCGGCAAGCGCGATCGACGAGGCCCTGAGAAACGTCGTCGCCGTCGGCGGCAGCCTGGATCAGGTCGCGCTCCTCGACAACTTCTCGTGGGGGAGCTGCGATCGACCCGAAGAGTTGGGCGCGCTCGTCCTCGCCGCGCGCGCCTGCTACGACGCGGCGGTTTCGTACGGCACTCCGTTCATCTCGGGAAAGGACAGCCTCAACAACGAATTCAACACCGCAGACGGGACGATCATCGTCCCGCCGACGCTGCTCATCTCCGCGCTCGGCATCCTCGAGGACGTGCGACTCGCGGTCACGATGGATCTCAAGAGCGCCGGGAATCGCCTCTACGTCGTCGGTGAGACGCGCGCGGAGCTCGGCGGCTCGCATTATGCGAGACTTCGCGGAATCCGCACGGGCACGGTCCCGCAAGTTCGGCTCGCGTACGCTCGCCGGGTCCTCCAGGCGATGGCGCGCGCCACGGCGAGTGCAACCGTCCGATCCTGCCACGACTGCTCCGAAGGCGGTCTCGCCGTCGCCATCGCCGAGATGGCGTTCGCCGGCGACCTCGGCGCAGACGTGGACTTGCGACGCGTCCCCACGTCGCCAACGGGAATGCGCGACGATGTCGTGCTCTTCTCGGAGTCGAACTCACGATTCGTCGTCGAAGTGGCGGAAGCGCGCGCCGCTTCGTTCGAGCGAAATCTCGCCGGAATCCCGTTCGCGTGGATCGGAACGACCACGGCCGATCGACGAGTTCGCGCGATCGGAGCTTCGGGCAAGTCCGTGCTCGACGAGCCGATCGAGGCACTGCGATCGGCGTGGAAGGCTCCGCTCTCGTTCGACGCGCACGGCGCCGGCCCCCCCTCGCCAGCCTCCGGCTCGTCGACGACCGCCGGCGGTCGAGGAGGCCCGAGATGACCCGAGTCAACGTCCTCGTGCTCCGGGCGGCCGGAACGAACTGCGACGCTGAAGCCGTTCACGCGTTCGCGCGAGCGTCCGCAAACGTCGAGCGTGTTCACGTGAATCGCCTCGTCGAAGGCCGAGTGTCGCTCGACCGTTTCCACGTCCTCGTGATCCCGGGAGGATTCACGTACGGCGACGACCTCGGCGCCGGCACCGTGCTGGCAAATCGGCTTCGAGTGACGCTTCATGCCGAGCTCACTCGATTCGTGGATGCCGGACGCCTCGTGCTCGGAATCTGCAACGGATTCCAAGCTCTCGTGAAGGCGGGGTTCCTGCCGGGTCCCGAGTTCACGGGCAAGGTCACGCTGACCGCAAACGAGTCGACGCGATTCGAGGATCGGTGGATCCACCTTCAAGCGGTGTCCGGCCTCTCGCCGTTCGTCGCCGAGGGCACGCGAATGTACGTTCCAGTGGCGCACGGAGAGGGTCGATTCGTGGCGCAAGACGCCGAGGCGCTTCGAGCGCTCGAAGCGTCGGGGCAGGTCGTGCTGCGCTACGTGAGCAATGCGGGGAGCGAGGCCGCGTATCCGGACAATCCGAACGGCTCCCAACGAGGGATCGCGGGAGTGTGCGATCCGACGGGCCGCGTCCTCGGCCTCATGCCGCACCCCGAGCGTCACGTTTCGCGATTGCAGCATCCGCACTGGACTCGAATCGGCGATCCGAACGCCGACGGCGACGGGCTCGTCGTGTTTCGGAATGCCGTCGAGTACGCGCGGAAGCACCTGATCTGAAGCGAACGGCGCCCCGTGGGATCGTCCGGCACCAGTGATCGAACGTCCTCCCGCTCATCCGCCCGCTCTCGATTCCGCTCGATGGGATCCCGTCATCAATGGACGATGACGCCGTTCGGTTCAACTCGGAACGGTCGAACGCCCGATACGGTAATTGCGTGACTGCGTCGACCTCCGAGCCCGGATCGTTCGTGTCCCGAAGTCTGGAAACAACCCGATGAGCAGCCGTGTCGCCCTCATTCGCATCCAGCGCCGCTGCGTACGCGCGTTGAAGCGCGAAATCGCCTCGCGCCAGGGGCGGCAGACTCCGAGCTTCGTGCGATACGCGCGCGAGTACCAGCGAGACTTTCGTCGGATCCGCCGCGCCGTGTCTCGCGACGACATCGCACGGCGCGTCGACAAGGCGGGCATCATCTACGTCGGTGACTTCCACACGCTCAAGCTCTCCCAGCTCACGGCGATCCAGATGATGAAGGAAGTGCTTCGAAGCGGCCGGCGACCGACGCTCCTCCTCGAGATGATCCGTGCGCAGGATCAGGGCGCGTTGGATGCCTTCCTCGAGCTACGCATCTTCGAGGAAGAGTTCCTGCGGCGAATCCGCTACGAACGATCGTGGGGATTCGACTGGAACCACTACAAGAACCTCTTCTACTTCGCGATGGCGCATCGCATCCCGGTGATCGGCTTCGACGACGAACGCCGCGGTGGCCCCGGCTCGCTTCGTCGCCGCGACGCGTTCGGCGCGCGGCGGATCGCCTCCATTCGCGCCGAAACGCCCGATGCGACGCTCGTCGTTCTGTGCGGGGACCTGCACGTCGCCAGCGCACACCTGCCGCAGGCGGTCGACGAGGAGCTCGCGCGCCTGCGGCTGCGAGCGCGGCGCGTGATCGTTCACCAGAACAACGAATCGATCTACTGGCGGCTCGCCGAGCGCGGAATGGCCGAGGACGTCCGCGCGGTCGAGCTGGATCGAGACGTTTTCTGCCTGATCAATTCCACGCCGCTCGTCGTGTACCAGTCCTATCTCGATTGGACCGAGCGCTCGATCGGAATCGCGCCGCCGGCGACCCTGGACTTCCGCGACGACGAACCGCGCATCGATGGCGAGGCCCACGTGCGGCGCATGCTGGGAATCCTTGCCGACTTCCTCGGCATCCCGCGCGACGGGCTCGACGACTTCACCGTCTACGACGGAACGGAGCTCGACTTCTTCGACGTCCTGCGAGATCGACACGGCTTCGCGGCGCGAGACCTGAGTCGACTCGAGCGCGAGCTCCTCGCCGCTCGAAGCTCCTACATCCCGAAGGGCAACGTTCTCTACCTCGCGACGCCGTCGGTCAATCACACGGCCGAAGCGGTGTCGCAGCTCGTGCACGCGCGTTGCTCGGGGGACGACGACGGTCCGCGCGACGTACGCGGAGAGTTCTACTTCCGCATCGTGAGGCAGACGCTCGGATTCCTCGGCTCCAAGATCGTGAACCCAAAGCGCGTCGCTCGCGACATCCGCCACTATCGAGCGATCGCGCGTGTCCCGCTCGCTCCCGACGCGCCGCCTAGCGAGCGCGAAAGCTGGCGGGTTGCGTGCACCGTCGCCGAGCACGAGCGTGTCGTCGCGGCTCACCGCCGCAAAGGAGTCGTTCCCTCCCCGCGCTCGGCGCCGTTCGGATCGCGGCGAGAACGCCTCCGGGAAGCAGCGACGGCGATCGGCCAAGACCTTGGCGAGAGGATCTACCAGGCGATCGTATCGGAGCGGGTCCGTCGCCAAGAGGCTCGAGCGCTCTATTTCGCATCGTGTTCGTCGACGGAGCTGGCATTCGGCGTCTATCGGCGTCTTTGCGATCTTGCGGAGCGCGGCGAAGGTTGACTCCCCACCGACGCCCCATAGAATGTGGGTCCGAACCCAGGAGAAGGCGGATGCTCGGCCGCGCGTGCCGGCGCGGCACAGCAGTTTGGACCCCGTGGATGCGGGGCGCTCCGGCGAGCTCGCGGATGTACAGCGTCGTCTTCGATCCCACTTCTCAAAGGGGGCGTTCAGCCGCCGATCCATCGATGCAGCCCGTCCCCAAGCGTGGTCAGCGCGGTCGTGCGCTCACGATCCTGCTGTTCGTCCTCCCGTTCTCGATCGGAACTTCGGCAACGGTATGGCTCGGACTGCGTGCGCCCACTCGTTACGTCTCGCGAATGACGCTCCAGCGGATGCAGCTGATCGATCGAAACGAGCAGGAGCACGAGGTCGACAACGAGGCCGTGAGCCGCTCGCGAGCCGAGTTCCAGACGATCGCCCGCGAACTCCAGTCCTACAACCGCATCGAGTCTGCGCTGTCCTCGGTGACCGAGAAGCCCGACGACGATCAAGTTTGGGCGGATCGCATCGAGTCGATGCGCCGCGACGTCGACGTCGCATTCGCCGGAACGACGGCGGACGGCGGCTATTCGTTCAATGTTCGCGTCCGCTCCGCGGACCCCGACTTCGGATCGCGGTTCCTTCGAACTCTCGGCGAACAGTTTCTCGATCAAGTGAACGAGCGAAAGCGCGGCGCTCGCGAGCGGCAGGAAAAGCGGCTCGCGGCGAGAGAGGAAACGCTGGCGCGGGAGCTCACCGCGCTCGAAGCCAAGCTCGCCGCTGCACGAGCGTCGACGCGTCGAAGCGGTGAAGGCGCGGAAAGTGATGACCCGGACATCGCTCGAACGGCGACGGCACTCTCGCCGGAGATCCTCGACGCGAGCGATCTCGAACGCGAGCATCGCGTCAAACAGGCGAGCTATCAGGAGGTCCAGAGCCAGCGAGCGCGGCTGAACGAGGCGGATCGACACGCAGCTGACGACTCACCCGCATTTCGGATCAGCGACTGGCCCAGCGAGCAGGCCGAAGAAATCGGCCGTCGCGTGTCCGGACTGGCGCTCCTGGCAGCCGCCGTGGGCTCGGTGTTCGGACTCCTCGGCGCGCTCGGCGCCATGCTTTTCGAATCGACGAGGACCGGGCGGCCGCGATTCTGACCGGGTCGATCACCTCGGTGCCGCGCCATCCTCTTGGGACGTCATCGCGGCGGACTTGGCATCGATTTCCTCTTCGACCTCTCGCATCGTCGCCTCGAGCGCGAACAAGTCCTTGAGAGCCGTTTCGATGGCGGTCGCACCACGCTGTCCGTCGATGGGAGACATCAACCACTTGAGCCCGGTGCCTGCCAGGCTCTGAAGTTCGTTGAGTCGTCGCCCCGCGAGGTCGACCTTCGCCTGCAGGAGTTGACGATCTTCCTCGCCGAGTTCGGATGCCGAGTCGAACTTCGCTCGCACGGCAGCCACGTGAGCACGCGCGCTGCGGAGTCGCGGCTCGACCCTTTGGGTTTGGGTTCGGACCTGCTCGACGCGAAGGAGGATCGAACGCACCGTCGCGTCGCTCGAGAGAACTTTCGAGGTTTCGTCGCGGATGCTCGCCAACGCCTTGGCTTCGATCAGCTCGCCCCGACCGAACGATTGCTCGGCCTCCGCTTCGGTCTTGACCGACGCGAGCAAACGATCCCAGTGTACCTGTGCCTGGCCCGACTCCTCCTCGACGTCCCAGTTCGCCTTCATCGCCTCGAGGCTCTTTCGCAGGCGATCGACGTCGTCGCGAAGCTGACGCGTCGCAACTGCGTACTGGCGAGCGGCGTCGTCGACCGAGTGCGACGAACAGGCGGTTGCGGCGGCGACGACGATGGCGACGGAGGCGACGATCCGAGCGACTCTCGAGCGTTCACTTCGAGGACGCATCGCGCAAGACCCTCCGGTTGCCGTCGCGGATCGTGAGCCCCTGCTCGTCGAAGTACTCGAGGAGCGGGATCACGTACTTCCGGGTCGAGTCGAGAACCGACTTGAAGTCGGCGGACTGCAGCTCGCCCTTTTCGCGAAGCCACGCCAGGAGCGACTCGCGTGCCCGCTCGACGGCGTCGCGATGGAAAAGGACGTCGCCGCCGACGCGGACCAACGTGCCTTCGTCGAGGAGATGCTCGATCGCGCGATCTACTTCCTCGGCGCCGCCCTTCACGAGACCGCGAACCTCGACTGCGCTCGGCGTGGCGTAAGGGTTTTCGAGATACCGCTCGGCGATCTCCTGCACGAGCTTCCGCTGCCGGTCGCTGAGGCGGACTTCGGCGCCGGCCGCGCGAAGTCGTCCGTCGGCGGCCGCCGTTGCCTTTCCTCGGGCGACGAGCGCGTCGGTCACCGCTTGGAAAACCTCCATCTCCAGCGCCTCGAAGCGCGGGAGCGCACGGAGGAGCGAGCGATCGAGATACAGTCGCAGCGGGTGCTTTGCGTGGAGCTCGGTGAGCGCGGCGGCACCGGCATCGACGAGCTCGTCGAGCGATCGGCGGTGGACGAGATCGCCGGAGCGGCCGACGCGAACGAGCTTGCCCTCGCCCTCCAGTTCCGAGAGGAGCCGGTTCGTGGCGTCCAATGAACGATTGATCTGCCCCGGGAGACTGCGCACGGGAACGGGCATCGGTCCAGCGGCGAGAACGAGCTGCTCGAGATATCCACGCGGATCGTGCAAGTGCGCCTCTTTGCCGCGAAGCGTCTCGACCACCCACGGTTTCAGCCGTTTCAGCTTCGATCGCGAGATGCCGAGCACGATGCCGCCTCCGATCGTCACCATCGGCGACGGCATGCGGAGGACGAAGCGATCGCCCGGGCTCACGACGACCGGCTCCTCGAGCCGGAGCTGCGCGAGCCCTTCCTCGCCGGGCGGAATGTCGTCTCGGTCGAGCACGACGAGAGTTCCCAGCGCCTCGGACGTGCCCACGTGCAGGCGCACGTCGGTGTAGCTCTCCAGCGGGCGCTTGTGATCACCGAGACAACGCAAGCGCACTTCGACGAGCGTCGCGGGCACGAAGTGCCCTGGCTGCACGACCACTTGCCCGCGACCCACGGCGTGGTAATCGATGTCGGCGAGGTTGAGCGCCGCGCGATGTCCCGATTCCGCACGCGACAGCTTGAGGCCGTACGCCTCGACGCCGCGAACTCGCGAGCGCGTGCCGGCGGGCAAGATCTCCACGGTATCGCCGATCGAGACCGCGCCCGTGATCGCCACGCCGGTCACGATCGTCCCGTAGCCCTTTGCCGAGAACGCACGCTGGATGGGCATTCGGAACGGCCCCTCGCTGGCCGTCGTTTCGAGTCCGAGGAGCTCGCGCTCGATCGTCGCCTTCAATTCGGGGATCCCCTGTCCGGTGATCGACGAGACCGGACACAACGGCGCTCGTTCCAGAAACGTTCCTTTCACGAGATCACGGACGTCCTCCGCGGCCAGCTCGGCCATCTCGGGCTCGACCATGTCGATCTTCGTGAGCGCGATGACGCCGCGTCGAATGCCCAGCAGTTGAAGGATCGCGAGGTGCTCGCGAGTCTGTGGCATGACCCCGTCGTCCGCCGCCACGACGAGGATCACGAGATGCATTGCCGTCGCGCCGGCGAGCATGTTCTTCACGAATCGTTCGTGGCCCGGAACGTCGATCATCCCTACGCGCCGACCGTCCGCGAGAACGAACGTCGCGTAGCCGAGGTTGATGGTGAGCCCTCGCTCCTGTTCCTCCGGCAACGTATCCGGGTGAAATCCGGTGAGACGCTCGACGAGCGCGCTCTTCCCGTGGTCGATGTGCCCGGCCGTGCCCACGACGAGGTGCACGAGGCCGGCGGAATCGACGGTCGTTGTCGTTGGAGCTGGCACCGCTTCTCTTCGCTTTCCTTCGACTCTTCCAATTCGACGTTCGACCGCGCCATTAAACCATCTCTCGCCCAAGGAGAAAGGCTCGAGCGGGTCGCGTTTCTTGACCTTCACGAGGCCCCGCTGATATGAACCGCGTCGAGGTCACTGCCGGCCTTCACGAATGGAGCGGTTCGATTCCAACGCACCGTGCGGACGGGATCGCTGATGGCGCACCGCGACTCGAGTGGAACGTGCGACAATGTCCGACTATCCGCCGCCGGCGGGACCATCGAATGGCGAACGTGTGAGACGGAGACGAACGACGATGAGCGAGCCCACGCCTCGAAGCGTTCGGCGTTGGGTGCTGCGGCCCCAGGATCCCGAGCTCGGTGCGCACCTCGCGGCCAGCCTCGGAGTTTCGCCATCGATCGGGCAAGTGCTGGTGAACCGGGGAATGCGTACTCCGGACGAAGCGCGCGCGTTCTTGCGACCCGACCTCACCCAACTGCACGACCCGTTCCTCTTGGCGGACATGGAAGCGGCTGTCGAACGACTCCGCCGCGCGCTGCGCGACCGCGAGCCGATCGTGATCTTCGGCGACTACGACGTGGATGGCCTGACCTCCTCGGCGCTTCTCCACCACTTCTTCCGATTCCTCGACGCTTCGCCCTTCACGATCATCCCGCATCGCATCGACGAAGGTTACGGATTGACCGAAGCGGCGCTCGCTCGCCTGCCCGGCTCGGGCGGCGTGCTCGTCTCGGTCGACACGGGAATCGGCAGCGTGGAGCAAGTCGAGCGCATGCGCGAGCGCGGAATCGACGTGATCATCACGGACCACCACGAGCCGACGGGCGCACTCCCGCGAGCACTCGCGGTCGTCAATCCGAAGCGACCCGACTCGACCTATCCATTCCGCGACCTCGCCGGTGTCGGTGTCGCGTTCAAGCTCGTATCCGCGCTGACGAATCGACTGAGTCCGGCGCGAAAGCAATCGGAGGCGTTTCGCCGATTCCTCCTCGATGCGCTTGCACTCGTGGGCCTTGGGACGATCGCCGACGTTGCCCCGCTCATCGGCGAGAACCGAGTGCTTGCCACGTTCGGACTTCGAGCGCTCGAGAGCTGCGCGAATCCGGGCATCCGAGCGCTCGTCGAGATCGTCGGCCTCGACTCTTATCGCCTTCAATCGCCGGACATCGGATTCCGCCTCGGGCCGCGACTGAATGCCGCGGGCCGCATGGGAAGCGCGGACGTCGCGTTTCGTCTGCTGACCGCCGAGACGGCGGACGAAGCGCGCTCGCTAGCGGCGCAACTGGATTCGGAGAATGAGCGACGGCAGGACGTCGAGCGCAAACTGCTCGCGACCGTGCGACGTCGCGTCGAGGCCGATTCGACGGAGGGTACGGCGCTTCGCGAAGCTCCAATCCTGGTTCTCTGGGACGAAGAGTGGCACCCCGGCGTCATCGGCATCGTGGCCGCGAAGGCCGTCGACCTCTACCACAAGCCCGTCGTCGTGATCGCCGCTTGCGAAGGCCGCTGCCGCGGATCGTCGAGAGCACCGGAGGGGTTCGACCTCCTCGGCGCGATCGAGGCCGGG
>JACOTG010000156.1 GCA_016178505.1 Planctomycetota bacterium | reverse complement strand
TCGCCACACTTCACATATCGGCGAAGCGCGGCTGGCCTTGCACCGGAAACCGCACGTCCGGCGTCACGGATGCCGATCACCGGCGCGAGCGTCGCCACGTCAACTCACAGGAATGTCAGTCCCAGGCCCTGAACGGTTACGCTCCAACAGCTCAATCGCCCTCCTCGCCGCGCCAGCCCCGCCGACTCGATCGACGAACGACTTCGGGGCGAGAAGATCCTCGGCGCGCAACTCACCTGTCGTCACGCTTACGTCAGGCGTCCTCGTCCGAATCGACGTACTGAGGCGGACTCTTCCCGACTCGATTGGTCACTCGAGGAAGTTTCCCGCGCGGCACCGTGTCGCTCACGGATTCGACGTCGATTTGGTGGCGCCAATCATCGCCAAAGTCGAACCAGTAGGCGAAGTGGTCATCAACTTTCAGGCCGAGAGACCCAATGGTCGTTCGCGTGACATCGCCCGCTGGTTTCACCGATCCCGGGATCGCCATCTCCATCGCCGAGGGCAACACGTACCGCTTCGCCTTCGGGTCGACTGGCCCTTTGCCGCCGACGTGGAACTCGTACATGTGATCGTCCCCGCGATTGAACGCCTCAAAGATCGCGCGGTGGAGGTCCCGCAGCGTCTGGTCGCCGCGGATCTCGATCGTGCGAGAGATCACCTTGTTCTTCTTGGCGAACGTCTCCGTAATTGGACCGCCGATGATGTAGACGGTCACGGTGAATAGACCCGGATCTGAGCTACGGCGCTCGGAATCCGCGGCGGGACTTCTCGTGTTGAGCTTCTTCATTCCACTCGCCGCCGAATCGACGGACTCAACTCAACTGCGCGAGCAGATCCAGCGCCTTGCGTGCGGCGTCAGCCCCACCAACCCGATCGACAAACGCCTTCGCCGCAAGCAGATCCTCGGCACGCAGCTGACCGTTCGATGTGGCAGCAGCGCGCGGCCGACCGACTGGACGCCCGGCAGCTTTCGCCGACTTCTTGCCGCCCTTCGAGTACTTGATCGCGGACGCCAGGCTCACGCTGATGATGATCCCGCGTGCTTTGAGCGCCTGCTGGACAGTAACGGGGCTCGCCGCAGGATTCGCAGCCAGATACTGCCGCACCGCATCGCTCTTGTTCACCACGCCCGCCGTCGGTCGACCCACGGCCTTTTTCGCCGCCTTCATGGTCCCTCCCTTTCTCTTCGTCTTCATTTCGTTCTTGATCACGCCGACCAGGCCGGTCGTCACAGTGACGCCCTTCGCCTTCAGCGCGGCCTGGACGTCCCGCGGCATCGCGCCCGGGTGCTCGGACAAGTAGGTGCGGATCGCTTCGCTTCTGCTGACGCCGGACTTGGGTGCTGCGTTCGACTTCGTTGGCATTCTAGATTCCCTTTCGTCTGTGCCCTTTGACGATGGATGACACCAATTACAGTAGTGCGTTCGTGGCTGAGTATAGTAGAGACTAGCGCGGTTGTGAAGGCTGTACGCCGTCACGTACGTCGGTCCGGCCACAATTTGCTATTCTGGGCATGATTCGAAACCGGTTCGGCTGAGAATACGACGGCTCGTGACGATGCCTACACATGTGTCAAGACCATTGGGACATTGGATTCAAGTCTACATGCCCACTCGCGACGAGGTCGCCGCTTTCGAGCGCGAGTTCGCGAAACGGGCGCGATTTCTAATCGACGAGAGCCTCGGAATCGGCACGGCCGAGACTCTCCGCGCAGCCCGATGGAACGTGAAGTATGTTGACGACGTTGCACTGCGCGGCCACCCGGATGAGGACGTGTTCGCGTTTGCTCAACGCAAGGACTTGATCCTACTCACCCACGATGCCGACTTTCTCGACGATTGTCGCTTCCCGCCCCACCGAAATCCGGGAATCGTCGTCCTTCCCGGTGGCTCCGGCGAGGAGAAGATTCTCCTTCGTGCACTCGGCGGAATGCTCTCGGTCGTTGGCAAGTACCGCGAGGCATGGCGATTCTCGAAAGTGGTTGTCGGATCGAACGGCGACATGCTTGTGTCAAGCCAGGATCGGTCCACGGGAGCAATGAAGAAGGATCGCTACCGCTTCACGAAGTCCGGACCGCCCTTGATGTGGGCTGACTTGAACCAGCGAAGCCGTCATCAATGAAAGCGACTCCGTCTCAGAGAGTCTTGGTCGAGCGATTCCTCGACTGGGATCGGGTTGCCGAACGGCTTACGCGGTATCGGCATATCGCTGCCGCGTTCCCGATGGATGTGTTGCGCGCTGGCGCTGACAAGCCTCCATACTTCTGCCACTACATGGCGTGGCGGCTCGGTACGTGGAATGGTGAGGGCTCGTTTGAAGTACTCGACGAGCTCCTTGCCTTCGGGGCAGGACTAGAGAATTGGCAGCATCAGCGGAGCCTTCTGCTCACGTGCGACTACTCGACGTTCTGGAGCCTTCTGTGGCAGCTTCAAGTTGCTCGTTTCGTTGCGATCGTCGCCGACAACGTCTCATGGCTCAAGTCCGGCCCCGACATCGTGGCCACGCTTCAAGGCGAGAGGCTCTACATCGAGTGCTTCGTGTACAAAAAGTCGTTTGGGATCTCTCAGTATGTCGCAGAACTATTCAAGGAATTGGACTTCGAGATTCGCGTCGAGCACTCGTGGTTTCTCCCGTTCTCCCTTCCGAAGAACGCGGAAACCTCGGCGTTTCTCGACAAGTTGTTCGCGCCATTCCTGGACGACTCGTACTTGGGTGAGAAGCACCGAGAGGCGATGGTATCGAACCCAGTAATTCTGAACGTTCCGCCTGAAATCGGGAATCTCCACATTTGGCTCGGGCGCTCGGACGGTCGCGGATACGTGGCCGGGATCGTCGACAAAGTACCCGGCGACCCAGAACACTATTTGCAGTTGGCGCTGCGAGAGGGCGTGGACGCGAAGCGGAACGCGAACAAACTTTCCGAGCATCGCCTGAACCTATTGGCGATCAACTTCGCGCTCAGCCAAGAACTCGAAGTAGGATGGAGCCGACAAATTCGTCACGGATGGCCACTGCCGACGCCCGACTTGGGCGCTGAGCTGGATGCAGTTCTCGTCGCGTGGTCCGGCATCAACGAGGTTCCGACGCGGCACACTGTTCAACTCTTTGCGCCGGACGGCCGACACCCCGCGTGGACGTTTTTCGGCTCAGCGCGAGATGTCGAGTGACGGGTAGGCCGAGCTTCCCGATGATTTCGGCGCGAACATTCGCGCGTTTCACCACCCCCCCGATTCATGGAAGCAAGAAGCTCGCCATCTTTCCGGCCGTTCTTCATTGTTGAACAAGTCGATCGCTGTTCGGCGCGGTCCCATCACCTTTGACACCCTCTCGCGCACACGTAGAATCCCGCGTCGAGCCGCAGCGGCGGCAAATCCTGGAGATGAGGGACCGGTTGACCAACGACGCGGAGGGCACCCGTGCCGAGTTCCTGGTCGAAAGACGAGCTTCGCGACGTGCTCGCCCACGCCACTCCGATCGTCCGCACCTTCCTCCACGGCCTCGCCGTCCATGGTAGCGGAACGACCAGAGAACTCGGCGTGCAGCATATGGTCGCTGCGATCGCGCAGGGGTACGCCAAGGCGCGAGGAAAGGAACCGCTCTTCACCTCGGCG
>JACOTG010000155.1 GCA_016178505.1 Planctomycetota bacterium | reverse complement strand
ACAAGACGCACGAGGTCCACTCGCAGCGCACGAACGACGCGTCGCAGGAAGACCTCGAGCGCCTGCGCGCCGACTGCACGATCCTCCACTTCGCGACGCACGGCTTCCTCAACGGCGAGAAGCCCTCGCGCACGTTCCTCGAGCTGGCGACGCCGCCCGGCGACGGACAGCTCGCGCAATCGGAGATCTGGCCGCGGCTGAAGAAGCTCGTGCCCGCGTTCCACGATCACCACATTCGCCTCGTCGTCCTCTCCGCGTGCGAGACGGCACGCGCCGAGGACGATCCGCAGGCGGAAGTGCTCGGGCTCCCCGACTCGTTCGCGCTCGCGGGCGCGTCCGCCGTCGTGGCGAGCCTGTGGTCGGTCTACACGTACGCGACCACGGATCTCATGGTCGACTTCTACCGCCGGCTTCGCGTTGACGGCATGGACGCGGCGTCCGCGCTGCAATCCGCCAAGATCGCGCTTCTCCGCGGCAAGGAGGGCCGGTACGCTCATCCGTTCTTTTGGGCAGCATTCCTTCTCTTCGGGGACTGGAGATCGAAATGACGACACGGGCACTGTTCGTCGCTCTGGCACTCGCAGCCGCCGCCACGGCGACGGCCGACGACAAATCGCTTCCGAAGCTCACGGGCACGCTCTGTTCGCGCGTCGATCCGGATCAAAAGCCGTACGGGCCGACGACGCGATTCTTCGCCGACCACGAGTTCGTGGTGTGCGTGGTGCACGCTGACGGGCCGATTCCGGCGGGCCAGAAAGTGCGACCGGCGGTCGTCTCGAAAGAGGGCGAGGTGCTCGAGTCCGCCGACGTGGTCGAAGGCGACGGCAAGAGGACGGACTTCGTCTCGGGCGTCCGACTCGCCGGCAGCCGCTTCGCGCAGGACGGCGGCAAGTTCGACTTCGCGTTCTACTGGGGCGACGCCGAGAAGCCGGCGCTGTCGCTCCCGTTCGAGGTCAGCACCGCGAATCGATGGGCGCTCCTCGTCGGCATCAAGGACTATCCGCCGGCCGGGCCGGAGGGCGATCTCGCCGGCTGCGACCTCGACATCAAGAAGATGAAGGAAGTGCTGACGGTCGCATTCGGCATGCCGGAGGATCACGTCGTCGTGCTTGCCGATCTCGCAGCGACGAAGGCCGCCATCGAGAACGAGCTGACGTCGATGGCCGAGAAGGCCGGTCCCGAGGACGCCGCGATCTTTTATTACTCGGGACACGGCGCGCAGGTGCCCGATCTCGACGGCGACGAGGACGACGGCTGGGACGAAGCGATCGTCCCGGCCGACGAGCATCCCCAGACGTTCACGACCGAAGAGCAGATGAAGACGCTCCTCACCGACGATCGCATCGCGGAGTTGCTCGCGAAGTTCAAGACGCCGAACGTCACAGTGATCTTCGACTCGTGTCACTCGGGCACCGCCGTCCGCGCGGCAAGCACGACGTCGCTGCCGCGGCGGATCGTCGCGTCGAAGAAGCAAGATCTTCAATTCTCGCGCGCGCTCGTCGAGAAGGGCGAGTCGGCGCGGAAGAAGCGCGGCGCGGCATCGAATCCACGCGGCCTCGACGTCGACAAGCGCTACGTCCTCATCGCCGGATGCCGGCCGTGGGAGACTTCGGGCAGCAACGGCGAGGTGGGCGGCTTCCTCACCGCGATCCTGGTGAATCACCTCATCTACTCCGAAGGCGCGAGCTGGGACGACATCGTCTCGAACGTTCGCGAATCGGTCTCGACGTTGCGGCCGATCCAGTGCCCGCAGGTCGAGGGGGCGACCCGGCGCTTTCCGTTCTCTCTGGTCGAGAAGCCGGCGGACGCGCCGTACGTGCGCCCGACGATTGCGATCGCGGGTCTCGTGGCGCCGGCCGGACCGAACGACAAAGCGCCGCCGGCGCTCGGGGAGACGGGCAATGCGGTGACGCACGACGCGATGCTGGCCGGCCTCAGCAGCATCTACGACGAACTCCAGAACGTTCCGTGCGACGTCTACCCGGCCGGCGATTTGAAGCTCGAGAAGCCGCCGAAGGGACGCATCGTGCTGACCGGCAAGGGGCGCGACGCGGTCGTGAAGTACGGCGACGGATCTCTGAGCCAGGCGATCCCCTATTCGGTCGCGCGGATCGAAAAGGGACCGATCGAGATGAACGACCGCGCGCTGCCGCTGGCCGTGCGCGTTCCCGGCGAGAGACCGCGCGTCGTGGTCGCTTCCGCGGGCGACTCCGACGCCGCCGCAAGTGCGAAGCTCGAACCCGTGCAGCTGAAAGTCGCTCAATGGATCGCGTCGACGCCCGAGCTGCAGTTCGTTCCGGAGTTCCACGATCTCTCCGAGTTCGACTACGCGCTCGTGCCCATGATGACCGGCGACAAGGTCACCGTCGTCGTGATCAACAACTCGAATTCCGTGCTGGCTTCGTTCGATCCGGACTTGAACCGCGGCGCGATCGACTTTCTCGTCACGCGCCACAGCGAGTCGACCCGGCTCGTCCGCCTTGCGAACCCGAGCCCGGCGTACTCGCTGCGCGCCGATCTCGAGGGCGATGGACGCTACGCGCCGGGAGCGAACGTGAAACTTCACGTGACGTCGAACGAGACGGGCTTCGTGACCGTGATCGTCGTCCCGGAAAAGGGGCCGGCGACCGTGCATCCCGACTCGGGAAAGCCCATCCGCCCAAATCAGACGCTCACGTTCGAGGAGACGATTCCGCGCGACGCGACCGGACGCACGCTCTTCAAGGTCGTCCTGTCGAGCAAGCCGATTGACGCGAAGGCGCTTCGCGGCGCAACGTCCAAGGCCGGGGCGCTGATCGCTTCGTTGCAGGAGATGTACGGCAACGCCGGCGATCCTTCGCTCGTCTCCACGAACGGATGGGCGGCGGCGACCCTGTTCGCGACCGTCGCGAAATGAACGTGTCGCGCGCCCGGCGGCCGCTCGCCTCGGTACTCGCGATGTGGGCTCTAATCGGCGCGGCCCATGCGCGCGCCGAGCATCCCGCCCTGAGCGGCCAGCTCTGCTCGCGCGTCGACAACGACCTCAAGCCCGTTGCGCCCGCGACGCCATTCTTCGCCGACACCCCGTTCGTCGTCGGCGTCGTTCACGCAGACGGCGACGTTCCCGCCGGCGAGAAATTGCGCGTCGAGGTTTGGGCGAAGCTGCCGATCTCGCTTGCCGACGGCGAGCCTGTCGTCGCGAATGGAAAGGCCACCGACTTCGTGCTCCGTGTTCCCCTCGCCGGCCGGTCGTGGGCGAGCCGCGGCGGGACGTTCAAGCTGCGCATCTTCTGGAACGACGACGACGTCCCCGCGCTGTCGCTGCCATTCGACGTGGTGACGTCGAATCGCTGGGCGCTCCTCGTCGGCATCGAGGACTACCCGCCCGTCGGACCCGAGAACGATCTCCCCGGCTGCGCGCTCGACGTGAAGCACATGAAGGAAATGTTGAACGTCTCGTTCGGAGTGCCGGACGATCACGTCACGACGCTCGTCGACGCCGCCGCGACGAAAGCCAACATCGAGGGCGCGCTGATCGCGATGGCCGACAAGGCGGGACCGGACGACGCCGCGATCTTCTACTACTCCGGCCACGGCGCGCAGGTGCCGGATCTCGACGGCGACGAGGACGACGGTTGGGACGAAGCGATCGTGCCGGTGGATCCGCACCCGAACGTCTTCACGACCCAAGAGTCGTTGAAACCGCTCCTCATCGACGACCGCATCGGTGAACTCCTCGCGCGGTTCAAGACGCGCAACGTCACCGTGATCTTCGACTCGTGCCACTCGGGCACCGCCGTCCGCGCCGCCGACGCGCCGGCGGCGCCGATCTCGCTGTGCGCGGTCAAGAAGCAGGATCTCCAATTCTCTCGCGACCTCGTGGCGAAGTCGGAGTCGGTGCTGAGGAAGTTCTCCGTGAAATCGAACGGGCCCGGCCTCGACGTCGACAAGCGGTTCGTGCTCATCGCCGGATGCCGGCCGTGGGAGACGTCGGGCAGCAATCCCATGTACGGAGGATTCCTCACGCACTTCCTCGTCGACGAGCTGGCGCAATCCCAGGACGAAAGCTGGGAGAGCATCGTCTCGCGCGTGCGCGAGTCGATGACCGGAGCGCGGCTCGAGCAGTGTCCCGTGGTCGAGGGCGCGTCGCGACGCTACCCGTTCTCGCTCGTCGAGCGGCGCGACGATGCGCCGTTCGTCCGCCCGTCGATCGCGGTGGCGGGCGCCATCACGCCCCAGGCGCCGCCCGCGACGACCAACCCTCCGACCCCGATCCCGGCGCCCGTGTTGTGCGACGAGGGCGTGCCGGAGAAACAGATCGCCCTGCTCGCGGCGCTGAGCAGCATCTTCGTCGAGCACGCGGACGTGCCGTGCGACGTCTACGAGCCGTCCGACTCGAACTTCACCGGCCCGCCAAAAGCGCGAATCGTCATCACCGGTGAGAGCCAAGTCGCCGTCGTCGAGTACCCGAACCACACGCAGAGCGAGGCGATCCCCTACACCGTCGCGCGCATCGTCTCGGGCAAGGTCGAGAAAGGCGACCGCGCGGTGCCGCGCGGCGTATGGCCGATCAGCCCCCGCCCTCGCGCCGCGTGCGCGATTCGTGGGAATCTCACGGACGTGACACTCCTCCTCAAGCTCCAGGAGTACGAGACGCGCATCAACGAGTGGATCGGCGCAACGCCCGAGCTACGGCTCGTGCACGATTTCAAGACCGTCGCCGACATCGACTATTTCCTCGAGCCGATACCTCTCGAGTCGAAGACGATCGTCCAATTATGGACGAGCACCGCCGCGCTCCTCGGCCAGTTCGACCTGGAGCCGCGGAACAAGGCGGTCGACTTCATCGCCGCGCGGCACAACGATTGGTCGCGCCTCGTTCGACTGGCGAATCCGAGCCCGACATTCGCGTTGAGCGCCGACGTCGATCCGCGCGCCGCGCCGGCTGCGACCGTGAGGCTGCGCGTGCGGTCGAGCGCGACGGCCTACGCCGCGGTCTTCGTGGAGCCGGAGGGCGGCACGCTGATCCTGCATCCCGATTCGGGCAAACCACTCGAGCCCGGCAAGGTCGTCACGTTCGAGCAGGCTCTACCGCGCGACGCGCGATCGCGCGTCCTCTTCAAGGTGATCGCCACGCAGAAGCCGATCGACTTCGATGCGGTGCGCCGAGCGACCGTCAAGATTCCGCAGCTCCTCGGCGCGATGCTCGACGCCTACGGCGACGCGCGAAACGTCGGGCTCCTCTCGACGGACGGCTGGGCCGCCGAGACGCTGTTCGTGACGATCTCGAGATAACGCCGCGTCGACGATCGCCGGCCGCGGATCGTTCCGGTCGGCCGGCGATCGGTCTCGCTTGCAAAAGCGAGGCGAGGTCGAGCACGCACTCGACCTCGCCGCGAACCGCGGTCACATCGGTTGATTGCCCCAGCGGCTGAAACACGCTCGAGGCTCGACGCTACGGCGTCTTCTTGTTGGATTGGAGCACTTTCTCGACCTTGTCCCGAAGGTCCTTCACGTCCGTGCCCGGCAGAAGATGAACGATCTTCATGTCGGGCGCGATGACGACGCTGAGCGGAGCCTTCGTCAGACCGAAAGTCGTGGCGACTTCACGGTCTCGATCGAGCAGAACGGGGCACGTCAGTGCAGACTTCTCTACGATCTTCGCCAGATCGGACTCATCGTCGCCACTCACCGCGAGAACGACGAGTCCATCATTGGTGTGCTTCTCGATCAGGTCCTTCTGCAGCGGCACGAGCGCGTCGGCCGCGTCCTTGCCGAAGAAGTGAAGCACGATCACTTTGTCTTTGAACTCCGAAAGCGTCACTTTTTTCCCGTTCAAGTCGGTGAGAGTGAACGGCTTCACTCGGTCGCCGACCTTGTAGGTGGTCGTCGTCGCCGCCTTGGGCTTCGGAGAGTCCTGCGCCCAGGCCAGAGACGGCGCCAGGGCGAGGCAGCCGAGGACGATTCCCCACGTCACGGTTTTCAAACGAGGTTTCATGGCAACCTCCTCTCATTGGGGTTGGGGGCCGTTGAATCGATTACACTCGGCGCGTAAGAAGCGCCGCCGGCCGATGTGACCATCGCGGAAGAATCTAGTGGGTGGTTACGCGCGCGTCCGGACCGGCGTTGGCGGTGAAAAGAACTTTTTTTCCGACGGGCGCCGGCACGGCCAAGAGCGCGCGAAGCGCGAGCCAACCGTCTCGCGCGATCTCAAAGAAAAATGGGGCGGCC
Organism: Planctomycetota bacterium; assembly: GCA_016178505.1. Taxonomy (GTDB): domain Bacteria; phylum Planctomycetota; class JACOTG01; order JACOTG01; family JACOTG01; genus JACOTG01. The sequence goes on along the minus strand of JACOTG010000155.1, from coordinate 1,326 downwards.
GTCGCAATGATCGCGACGACCGCCCCGATGCTTCGACGATTGAGCGAGATCAGCGGATCGTCACGCGGAACGGCATGAGGCACTGGATGCGGTCTTGCTCGAAGCCGCGCTTCGTCGCGACGAGCGCGTCGGCGATGGCGCTGCCGACGCCGTCCGGAAGCTCGGAGAGCAATCGGCCCACGATCACGTCGGTGATCGTGTACTCGTCGATCATTTCTTTGATCTGATCGATCAGATTCGGCGATTCCGGATACTCGACGATCGGCGCCTTCTTCGCATCGAGCTTGCCGCCGAGCTCGCACGCCATTGCGATCGCGTCGTCGAGTCCGCCGAGCTTGTCGACGAAGCCGATGCCGAGTCGCCGGGTCGAGCTTGCGGCCCGCCGACGCCTTGGCGACGAAGCTCTCGTAGACTCGCTGCATCGACTCGGTGATCGCTTTCTTCAAGAACGGGCTCGCGCCGTTTCGAAGGAACGACAGCTCCTCGGCGTGCGGACCCTTGCCCACGACCTCGACGTTGACGCCCACGGTCTTCAGCGTCTTCGACACGTCGGGGATTGCGGCGACGACGCCGATCGAGCCGGTGATCGTGCTCGGCTGCGCGATGATCTTGTCGCAGCCCATGCTGATCCAGTATCCGCCCGAACCTGCGACGTAGCCCATCGACGCGACGACCGGCTTCTTCTCGCGGACGCGCTGGATGGCCCGCCAGATCATGTCGCTGGCGATCGCGCTGCCGCCCGGGCTGTTCACGCGGAAGACCACGGCCTTGATGTTGTCGTTCTCGAGCGTCTTCTCGAGCGCCTTGACGATCGTGTCGCAGCCCATCGTCGAGACATCGCCGGAAAATCCGCGCTGGCTCTTGCCGCTGTTGATTTCGCCGGTCGCGTAGACGATCGCGATGCACGGCTCGTCGGGAACCGTCGGCTTCGGCGGATTGAGGAGCTTCGGCAGCATCGCCATCAGCGCGAATGGATTGGGGTTCTCCATCATCTTCTTGAGATCTTCCGCGCCTTCGTCGCCGTAGTCCTTCACGACCTCGAACTTGCCGCCGACCAGCGCCTCGACGGACTTCTTGTACTGATCCTCGTAGCCGACGTCGCTGATGAGTCCCGCGGACTTCGCTTGTTCGGGCGTGACGAACACTTTGTCGAACAGCGCTTCGACCGCGCTTCGAGTGAGGCCGCGGTTCGTCGCGATGCCGTCGAGCATCTGGCCATAGAACTCGTCGAGCAGGTGCGAGATGGATTCGCGCTGCTCGGCGCTCATCGAGTCGTGGCTGTAGTTCTCGAACGCCGTCTTGAAGTTGCCGACGTGCATCACCTCG
>JACOTG010000149.1 GCA_016178505.1 Planctomycetota bacterium | reverse complement strand
GCCACGCGACAACGTGATCTTCGAGCTCGGTCTCTTCATGGGAAAGCTAGGTCGCTTTCGGACGTTCCTCGTCTACAACGAAGATGAGGACATCAAGATCCCATCGGACCTTGCCGGAGTAACCCATGCGACGTTTCGACGGCGCGAGACGGACCGGAATATCCGCGCTCAAGTGAGCCCGGCGTGCACCAAGATCGAAGATGCCATCCGCCAGCAAGGCGGAAAAGAAGGCGCTGCGGAGATCATTCGTGATCCTGAGCCGAACCCGGCGATCGCAAGAGCAACGGTGAGCACGATGAAAAAGATTGAACTGAGCGAGCAGGCACAGTGGGTTTTCAACACGCTCGTGTATTACCAGCGGAAGTTCGTCGGCGATTCTGACCAAACGGGCGCATGGTGGATGTACTTCATCCATCCGTCAGCGCCGCAGTTCAAATTCTTTCTCACGGGAGTAGCGGAGCTTCTGAACAAGGACCTTGCGGCAGTCCCGGCGGATTCCGAGAAGGTTCAAGTGCATCTCACGTGGGAGGGAGTTCGATACTCGCGCACTCCAGGGGCCTACGACGAGAACAACCGGTACATGTTCGAAGGAATTCAGGACAAGCCGTTTGAGGAGCCGACGGCAAGCGGATCGTAGGTCATGTCCGCAGGCGTCTGCCAAGGCCGTCGAGAGATCTGTCGAGATTCGAATTGGACTCGTAGCGAAATCGAACTGGACTGACGAGGCGCGAGGACTTTGAACGAACCCGTTCTCGATGAACCGTCGCTACGCCGCTTGATGGCCGACGACGAGCGCGAGCACCTCGAGTTCAAGGAAGGGCTTCTCTCGCGAAAGGAAATCGGCGAGTACGCGGTCGGCATCGGCAACGAGGGAGGCGGTTGGCTCGTCATGGGCGTCACGAACAAGAAGCCTCGGCGGATCAAGGGCACCAAGAAGCTCGACGCGACCGACGTCCAGAAGATCCGCGACGGAGTCCTCGATGCGACCGGCATTCAGATCGACGTGGCGTCGCTCGAGACTGCGGAGGGTTACGTCCTCGCCGTGAAGATCCCGGCGCGCCCGAAGGGCCGAGTCTTCTTCACGAAGACCGGCAAGTACCTCATGCGCACGGGCGAAGGTCTTCGCGGGATGCCGCCCGACGAGATCGAGCGCATTCGATTCGAGGAGTTGGCGCGTCCCGACTTCACGGCCGAGTGCGTCGACGGGACCTGGCGTGCGCTCATAGATCCAGTCGAGATCGAACGCCTGAAGCAAGTCCTCGCGGAGAAACATCGCGACGACCTGGCGCGGCTCGGGAGCGAGGCGCTGCTGCGCTCGCTCGAGCTACTCACGCGAGACGGCGCTCGCTTGCGAGTGACGCGCGCCGCCGTCCTCGTCCTGGGCAAACGCGACGCAATCCGCAAGTTCGTCCCTCACCACGAAGCGAAGCTCCAGCGATACGACCGGAACGATCTCACCCTGGACTTCAACGAAGACACTCGTGCTGCACTCCTCGCCGTCCTTCAGCGCGCGTTCGAAGTCGTCGAGGTCGCGAACTCCGTGGAGTCGTTCCAATCCGGTCTCTTCCGCGTCGACGTCCCGAAGTTCCCTCCGATCGCATACCGCGAGGCGATCGTGAACGCGCTCACGCACCGCGACTATCAGCAGTCGGGAAACGTGGCCCTTCGCGTCTATCGCAATCGCGTCGAGGTCGGAAGCCCCGGCGGTTGGTTCGGTGGCGTCAACGAGCACAACATCCTCGTCACAGAGTCGCGGCGGCGAAACGAACTGCTCACGTCGGTCCTTCAGCGAATCGGGCTTGCGGAGCGTTCGGCGCTGGGCGTGAAGCGAATGTTCATCGCCATGCTCGAAGCGGGCAAGCCGGCGCCCGGGTATCGATCGACCCGAGCAAGCGTCACCGTCACCCTGCGTGACGGGTCGTTCGACAAAGCCTTCGCCGCCCTCGCAAATCGGTGCTCCGCCGAAGGTCACGAACTCGACGTCTCGGACCTCTTGATCCTCGCGCACCTGAGAAAACACCGGGAGATCACCTCGAGCGAGGTTGCCGAGCTGTGTCAGATGCCGCAGGCCGACGCCCGACGATTGCTCGACGAGCTACGAAATCGCCAGCTCGTCGACCGACGAGGCGAGGGGCGAGGCCGCAAGTACGTCCTCGGGGCCGTTACCTACGAGCGGCTCAATCTGGCGGACGAGAGACCGCGCGATTTGGGGATCTCCGAGAAGACATTCGAAGGCCTGCTGATCGACGAGCTGGAGCGCCGCAAAGAGGCCGGGCTCGCGAGTGGCGAGATGAAGTGGTCGCAGTACGGTCGAGCGCAGATGACCCGCCTTCTCCAAGACCTGGTCAGGCGCGGCGTGATCGCTTCATCCGGAAAGCGCGGCCGAGGCGCCCGGTATTGGCTGCCACAGTTCGCCCCGAGCAAATGATTCGTGCAATTCGTAACTCGCTACAGAACTGCGGCTTCGATGGCGCGCCGCCTCGGAATTGCATCATGATTGCATCACCATTGCATCATCATTGCCTCATTGCTGAGCGATCAGCGAGGCGAGGGCACTCCTAAACCGACGTGGCGGAGGCACTCACACGTCGACGAGTCCGAGGCTGATCTGGAGGGCGAGGTCGACCTGCGTCATCGTCTCCCGACGAAGTCGACCGAGTCGCTGCCCGAGGCGCCTCTTGTCCACGGTCCGGACTTGATCGAGGCGCACCGCCGAGTTGTCCGCGAGTCCACCTTCGGGGGCAACGAGGAGCACTTCGGTCGGATAGATTCGGGGTCCGACGGTGGAAGAAATCGGCGCGACGATCGTGGTCGCGCTGTGCTCGTTGCCGATGTCGTTTTGCACGACGAGGGCTGGGCGTGTCTTCTTCATTTCCGCGCCGATCGTGGGATCGAGGCGAACGAGGTAGACCTCGCCGCGTCGCGGAAAGCCCGCTACCGGAGGCGCGCCCATGCTTCGGCGTCGGCGGGGAACCAGTCCTCTGCCATCGCGCGATGCTCCTGCGCGCGCACGGTGGCACCTTCGACGAGCAGCTTCTTGAGGCTCGACTTGCCCATGGCCTGGACGTAGTAGCGCGCGGCCTGGTCGAGGAACCGGCTCCGGTTCACGCCGGCCTTCTTGGCGAGGCGGTCGATGACCGCGATCGTTTCCTCGGAAAGCGTGATGTTGATTCGCTGCCGCACCATGGTTCGACCTCCGAAAATGAGGGCGGAACTATACACACACTCCGTGTGTAGAGCAAGGACGCCTTCCGCAGAGAGGATCGTCAGCGTCGACCGATGCGCGCGGGCTTCGGCCGTTGCGATGCGCGGACGAATCGAATCTCGACCTTTCGACCGAACGCTGCCGCGATCTTGCGGAGCATCGTGAGCGAGAGGCCGCGATAGTCCGCATCCTCGATCCGAGAGATGACCCGAGGTTGCGTTCCGACTCGTCCCGCAAGCTGACGCTGAGAGACTCCTGCGGCAGTTCGGAGGTCATAGACGGCTTGCGCGATCTCGGCGTTGAGCTGTTCCTCCTCCAGCATGCTGAGGAACTTGGGGTCCTTGGCGGCCAGTCGATTCCACAGGTAGCGAAGCGCCGGTGACTTTGGCATTTGAACGGGGGCCATTTTTGATCTCCTCGTGAAACAGAAATGTCATCGAGTCGAGTCAGGCGCACGTCTCATGCGCGCCGACCCGACGCGCCCCATCGATGTCGGCGATCCGCGCCAGTCCTGCCGGGCGGCAGCAGCAGGGCTTGTCGAACGGCGACGACATGTGGTACTCACGCGCGACGAAGAGGAGAACTGACACATGCAAGCAAGCTCTCGAATGGTTTCTCGGAGCTGGGATGACACGAGTGCCGAGCGCAGATCGCCGCCTTCCGCGTTGCGCGCCGAACCGGCCAGACTATCGCACGCGCCCGTTCCATGTCTGCAGCCGAGTTTGCCAAGGTCGGGAGATGAGATCAGCCAATCATTGGCTCATCGCATCCTGAGCGCCTCGACGAGGAGCAACCCCGCAGCATGAACCCCATCGCCGTCGTCGACCAAGTGCTCGAGGAGTACCGCAGCTATCTGGCGACCGAGTTCCGAGCGAGCGACGAGGGGCTGCGCCAGGCGCTCGAGAACGCGCTCGACGAGCCGGGGTTTCTCGCGCAGGAGCCGTTCTTCCAGGCGCACCGGCCGTTCAAGGATGGTCGGCGCTGGCGCGACCTCGGGCTCGATGCCGCTCTCGCCAAAGCGATCGAACGGCGCTCGCGCAGCGAGACCTCCTTCCTCCACCAGAGCGATGCGATCACGCACCTCCTCTCGCCGAGCGCAACGCCACTCGTCGTGACGACGGGAACCGGCTCGGGCAAAACCGAGTGCTTCCTGTTGCCGGTGATCCAGAACGCGATCGAGGACTCGACGCGCTTCAAGCGAAGCGGGATCACCGCGCTGCTCGTCTATCCCATGAACGCGCTCGCGAACGACCAGGACGAGCGCATCCGCGGGTACCTCGAGGTCTCCGGTCACACGCACGTCAAAGTCGCTCGCTACGACCGCTCGACGAAGCAGGACGAACGCGAGCGCATGCGACGCGAGCCACCGCACATCCTCCTCACGAATTACATGATGCTCGAGTACCTGCTCGTGCGGCCGGCGGATCGCAGCGCTCTCTTCGCGAACCACCGCTGCCGGTTCGTCGTGCTCGACGAGGTGCACACGTATCGCGGAAGCCTCGGCGCCAACATCGCACTTCTCTACCGGCGCCTCGTCGCGCACCTGCGGCACGCAACGCACGACTGGAACGCGGACGATCGCGAAGACGTGCGACGCTTCCCTCGCCTCGTGCCCGTCGCGACGTCCGCCACGATCAAGAGCGTGGACGAGGCGGGCCGCTCGCACGACGAAGTCATCCGGTTGCGCGACGAGGCGGTTCAGGAATTCCTCGGCAAGCTGACGGGCGCGGAGGCGAAGAGCTTCCGCGTGATCGGCGAGACGCTTCGCGACGTCGCCGCGCCCGCCGAGGCGTGCTGGCCGTCGAGCCCCGTTGCGGCGGAAGCACCGGACTACCACGATGCCGACGCCGTGCGCCGAACGGTCGCTGCGCTCGCGGGCCTGCCGGCGGAGACGAGCCTCGAGGTCGCGGGACGATCGGCGGCGATCCTGTGGAAGCTCGGCGATCTGCTCGCGCGACGACCTCTATCCGTCAGCGGCATCGTCGATCGCGTTCGAGCGGAGGTCGCGGAGCGACGGGACGCAGACCCCGCTGCGGTCAGGCGCGAGGTGGAAGCGGCGCTCGTCGCCGGGTCGTCGCTTCCGGATGGATCGCCAGGCGCATTGCGGCTTCGCGCGCATCGCTTCGTCCGCGGCGGTTGGAAGTTTCATCGCTGCGTCGATCCGGACTGCGGCCGTCTGTTCCCGATGGGCGAAGAGCGATGCTCGTGCGGGATGACGACCGCACCGTTGTTTCTGTGCCGTGCCTGCGGAGCGGACACGCTTCGACTTCACTCGACGGATCCGAAGACTCACCCGCTCTCGCTGCGCGGGGATCCAGCGAGCGAAGACGAGTGGCTTCTGTACGTTCGAGGTCGTGCCGACGACTCGGATGCCGACGACGATCTCGTTGGCACGGAAAAGGAGATGAAGGGCCGCAAGGTGGAACACGGGTCGTTCGACCCCGCAACCGGCTTGTTCGACGCGGATCCTGCGACGTATCGCGTGCGGGTCGCGCTTGCGCCTGGACGCAATCGATGCCTCGCCTGTGGAGCGCAGGCGGGAGGCGGGAGCATTCTCACGCCGGTCGCACTCGGAACGTCCGCGGCGGTTCGCGTGCTCACCGAGGGGCTCGTCGAAGGGCTCGCCGTCCAGCACGAGGGCGCCCGCGGCTACGACGGGAAGGAACGCATCCTCATCTTCTCCGACAGTCGCCAGGACGCGGCGCACCAGGCGCGGTTCATCACCTACGCCGGTCGCTACGATCGGATGCGTCGCCGGCTCGTCGATCTCCTGCGCGAGGCTGGCGGGTCGCTCACGATCGAGAAGGCCGTGCAGGGGCTCATGGTGCGCGGCGTGAAGGAGCACGACAACCCGAACACGGTACGGTACGACGATCCGCAATTCCTACCGCAGCCGGTTCAAGCCGCCGCCCGCGCCTGGGAGGAAGCACCGCTCCTCGACGACCTTGCTGTCAGCCCTGCGTATCGCGGGACCGTTTTCAATCTCGGCCTCGTCGGCGTGCGGTACGAGCACCTCGAGGCGTATGTGGACAAGTCAGGCGGCGCGCTGGCTGGAGAGTTCGGCATCACGAGGTCGCAGCTCGCCCATCTGTCGCGGTGCCTGCTCGACGAGATTCGGCGTCGCGGCGCCCTGTCGCGGCCCCTCCTCTCGCATCATCCGCAGAATCCGAGCTGTCCTGACGAAGTCCGCGTCGCGGCCGATTGGGAGCGACGCGTGAAATCGCCACGCGGCTATGCGTGCACGAAGAGCGGCGATCCCCTCGGCTCGATCGATGCCGCTGAAATCGCCGACGGCATCACCGCCGCGAACGCGTGGCGCCGTGCGAAAGGCGGACGCGCCCCGAGCCTCGAATCGAAGCTCCGACATCTGCTGAAGCGATTCGGCGGAGTGGACGCGACCGAGGACCTCATGGTCGCGCTTCTGAGATTCCTCTCCTCCGGGCCGCGATGGATCGTTCCAGTGGCGCTCCACGGCTACCGACAGTCGACCACGCTCCTGCAGGTGAACGCCGAGTGCGTTCAGCTCGTGCTCGTCGACGCCGCGGACCGTTTCCGTTGCAGCATCTGCAACGTGAGGCTCCCGTGGGCCGGTGACGGCGCCGCGTGCCCGACCTGTCACGGCACGCTCCGTCCCTGGAGCGATTCGGAATTCCGCGCGAGTCGATCGGTACAGAGAATCCTGCGGCCGCATTTCCTGCCGCTGGTCGCGGGTGAGCACACCGCGCAGATCACCGGCGACCAGCGCATCGAGCTGGAGGAGAACTTCAAGGGCCCGGCTTCGAAGTCGCCGATCAACGTGCTCGCGTGCTCGCCGACGCTCGAGATGGGCATCGATGTCGGCGGGCTCGACGGCGTCGTCATGCGAAACATACCGCCGCGGCCGGACAACTACGCGCAGCGCGGCGGTCGCGCCGGGCGACGCTCGCGCGTCGGCATCGTGCTCGGCTACGCGCGAAGCACGCCTCACGACGGCTACTTCTATGACAAGCCCGAGGAGATGATCGCGGGCGAGGTGCCGGCGCCGGGCATCGGCTTCGGCAGTCGGGACATCGTGATGCGCCACTTGCACGCCATCGCATTCGGTGGCGCCGAACCTGGACTCGCGGGACAGATGGCCACCTACATCACGCTTCAGGGAACGCAACTGGACGAAGCGGTCGAGGCGCTCGTCCTTTCCGTGAGCAAGCAGTTCGACCCAGCGGTCGAGCTGGCGCTCGAGGCGTGGGGCCCCGACGTGTTGGAACCCGCGGGGCTCGGGACGCGCGACCAACTACGCGCCGCTCTCGACGAGTTGCCCACGCGCATCCGTGACCTCTTCGCGCGCGTGCGGCTGCAAGTCGCGCAGCTCGAGCAGACGATTCAGCAGTGGGCCCAACTCGGCAAGAACGATCGTGCCGCCGTGAATGCCATGGAGCTGAAGCGCCGGCTCCTCGGGATCCGCGCGCAAAGCAACGGGGCGAGCGAAGCGGATGATCGGACGTCCGGTCACCCCATGCGTCGCTTCGCCGAGTTTGGAATCTTGCCCGGCTACGAATTCCCCAGCGAGCCCGCGACGCTTCGGCTGCTCGGCGATCGCAATGAGGACGAGCCGATCGCCGTCGAGAGGCGCTTTGGCATCGCGCAGTATCAACCCGAAGCTCGCGCGCACGCGCGCGGCCACCGGTGGAAGGTCGTCGGCTTGGACAGCGCGTCGCCGTGGAATTCGAAGAGCGCAGACCCGAGCTGGATCTACACGATCTGCAAGCCGTGCAACCTCCACTACGGCGCGCAAGAGCACGTGTCGTGTCCACGTTGCAGCTCCGACGAGACGATCGGGCGTGGCCTCGCCGGTTACGAGTTCGGCGGGTTCCTCGCCATGCGAGACGACACGCCGGTGCTCGAGGAGGAGGAGCGATTCGCCATCAGCTCGCTCGTGCAGTGCCACCCGCAGTGGAACGGAGTCGTCACGGCGCGCTACGAGCTTCCCACCGCTTGGACGATGGAGCTTCGCGTTCGCGAGGAGGTCCGCTGGGTCAACGAGTGGAAAGAGCCGACCGACGCCGATCGAGACGATGCGCGCCGCTTCCTTCACGAAGGCGGGCGTGGGTTCTATTTGTGTCCGGACTGCGGGCGAACGTTGAAGTTCACCGACGAGGATAGTGGCAAGGCGAGCAAGAAAGGCCGAGCGAAGCCGAAGACGGACAAGGGGCCGGACGTGCACGGTCACGCCGCTGGATGTCCGCGACTCGGGCAGCCGCCGAGGCCCTGTGCGCTGACCGCGAAGACGGCCGCGACGACGCTTCGAATCGTCGTGCAGTTACCGACGGACTTCGACGAGGGCGAGTACCAGCGGTGGGGATACTCGCTCGGCTATTCGCTCCGAACCGGCATGCGTCAGCTCTACATGCTCGATGGCCCGGAGATCGATTTCGAGCTGGAGCCGATGTGGGATGCGAAGGACCGCGACGGACGGCTGAAGCTCGGCGCGCTGACATTCGTCGATCCCGCCGTCGGCGGAAGCGGCTTCCTGGAGCGAGCCGCACGCGAGATGCACCTGGTCGCCGCGCGAACGATCGAACACCTCGACCACCCGCGATGCGAGACCGCCTGTTATCGGTGCCTCAAGTCCTACAACAACCAGAGGCATCACCAGCACCTCTCGTGGCCGCGCGTCCTCCCCGACTTGGAGCAGCTCCGCGAAATGCCGCCGAAACCACTCGCGCTCGACAAGCGTGACGTCGGTGATCCTGGCCCGTGGCTGGAAGCGTTCGACGCCGGCGTCGGTTCACCGCTCGAGTTGGAATTCCTGAAGCTCTTCGAGGCGAACGTACTAGTCGTCGACAAACAGGTAGCGATCGCCGCCGATGCCGGCGGCCCAAACATCAGCGTCGCCGACTTCGTCGTCCGAGGCTCGCGCGTCGCCATCTACGTCGATGGCGCCGCGTTTCACCGAGGCGAGCGCCTACGCCGCGACCGGTTCATCCGCGAACGCCTTCGAAGTGGAACCGCTCCGTGGATCGTGTTCGAGGTCCGGAGGCCGGAGCTGACCACCGCTGCGGAACTCATCAGGAAGCTCCAGGCGGCTTCGGCGACAGGCGATGGAGCTAGGTCGAAGTCAGGCTAAACCTCCTCTGGATCTCAGCGGTGGTCATCATCACCGAGCGCGACCGCCGCAGGCCGTTCGTACGCCTCTGAGCGCGGTGATTCCGAGCGGTCGTCGCGCTCAGCGAATTGCAAACACAGTGATGCGTGCCAGGTTCATCGATCGGAATGCCAGCAAAGTACGAATGATGATGCGGTGCTCGAAGTCACAACGATCACTCCAACCGCGCGAGTTCCGGCAACGCGACTTGAAGTGATGGCACGCATGCCCGCGGCACCCTCGCTTTGGGACGTGTCCAGGCGAAAAGGGTTTCTGCCGCAGAACCGATCTTCGAAGCAAGCTCCTGCTCCCCGCGAGTGCGCTTGTAATCGGTGGCTTCGTCGACGGTTTCCCCGGCGAGACAGAGGATCCACGTCTCGATGTGGCGCTTCGGGATCAAGATCGCAATCGAGTCGTCGGACTTGCGGGCGTTGATTCCGGCGACCTTGAGGTAAGACGCGAGATGAGTCATTCGCTGCCGCACTTCTCGAACGTCCGCGTCGATGACGACAACCAAGACACTTCGTGTCGTCGCCGCACGTTGACGGTGCGCTTGGACTTCTCTGGGGAAGTGCTTGCGAACGTGTTGTTCGCCCGATCCCTTTCCCGCGGGCAGGTTGATGACACGCGGACGGTTGTCGGGGTTGAGACGGATTAGATATCGATAAGCAAAACGAGCCTGTACGAGGTCTTCGCAAAGTATGACGACGTTCGTGAATCGCTCAGCCACGATCCCAGCCGCGAGCGACCTGCTCCGACGGTGGAAGGATACCGCCCGGATCACCCTGAAAGGGTCTGGCAGCGATGCGACCGTCGCCCAGCCGCTCGAAGAGAATTCCATCTGCCGGTGCTAGTTGGTTAATGAACTCTGGATGATGAGAGATCAGGAGAGCTTGAGCCTGGTTGTTATCGAGCTTTTCGAGAAGGGCGTAGATCCAGGGCTGAATCTCCTGTAGCGAGACAAAGTTGTCCGGCTCGTCGATGCAAATCGTCGAGTCCTTCGTCAGTGCAGAATGGAGAAGTGTGTAGAGCCCAACGAGCGCTCGCTGGCCGTCCGAAAGTTCGTCGAAGTTGAATGACACAACTTGGCGCTTCGGACTCTTGCCGTTGTCCTCTGCTTTCAGAATGAACTTGGCTTCGAGCACACGTTTGTTCAACCCGACGTCCTTCAGCTCGAGGGAGTCAAAGCCGTCGATCACCCGAGAGAGGCTAGGAAAGAGGTCTCGAATGACGGCCGTTTCTTGTTGAACGATGTGCCGGTACCATCCAGCGAAGTTGTCAAAATCGACGGAGGGGTGAGCAAACTCCTTTTCGGCGACGGACGTCATGCGACGGGGATCGATCTTCAAGCAATAGAGTCGGGCGAGCCATTGTTTGAACCAAGTGAGCCGCTTGTTTTCGGGTCGGGACACGACAGTTGCTAGGCCCGACCGTCCAACGTCATACGGAAATTGTGTTTTGTCTTCGTGCCGGTCGTTGTAGAGGTGAACTTCACCGTTCTTAAACACGAAGATGGGCTTCGAATCGAAGTCCAGTGATTCGACTACTACGCAAGGCCGAGGGGGGATTCCTCTGTGCTTGACGCTTAGCGAGTACCGATACACCCCACCGTTTCCGGACACATCGAGCTCAAACTTCTGTTTCTCCGACGACTGCCACCGAGTCCTCGACTCAGGGTCAAAGATATTCTCGGCCAAATCGCCGTCGACCACGAAACGGCGAAGCGCCAGGAGAGTCTCGAAGAGCGTCGACTTTCCATTGCCATTGCGGCCGATGATGAGCTGCTTCGCGGTCGGCTTGATCTCGAACTCCACAAAGCAGCGGAAGTTGTCGATGAACAGGCGAGTAATCATTTGCGGCAGTTTACGACTAGACGCAAGGTCACGGTAGACTTCGTTCGGTCCTCTCTGACGACGGTGGTAGGGGCCACATCGCCAGCGAGCTGCCGACCCAGGTGAAGTCTTTGTTGAAGTCGACGCCGAGCATGGCGCCGCGAGAGAGGCGGACGAGGTTGAACGCGAGGCGCGGGCGCGGCTCGGCGGGGTCGCGGAAGAACATCATGCGGATCTCGGCCTTCACGCCCCCGCCGTCCGCGGCCTCGAGCGCGGGCTCGTAGTCGATCTTCTCCTGCAGGATCCAAAGGCCGCGCTCGGCGGGCGCGATCGCCGCGACGTCCTTGTCGGTGACGTTCACCTTCACGCCCGTGCCCGCGAACGAGAAGAGCGGCTTCAGCACGTACCGCGAGAGATCCGGCGGCAGCGCGCCGATCTCGGAGACGAGCCGAGCGCGCGGCACCGCGGGGTGGTCGAGGAACGGCAGCACGGCCTTCGACCAGGTCCAGTACCAGTTCGGGTGCGGGCTCCATTGGACGTCGACACGCTCGCGGAGATCGAACGGGAAGCGCACGCCCTTCTTGTCGATCTCGTCGAAGACGATGCGGTTGTAGATGCGGCGCACGGGCACGCGCTTGCCATCGACGCGGCGAAAGAGGCGCCGGCTCGCGCGATCCAGCTCTAGAGCGGTGAGGCACACGGCGTCGACGCCGAGGAGCTGTCGCGTCGCGTCGAAGTCGATCGCCGTCTTCTGCGTCGGAGGGTCGAGATCGACGAGCACGACTTCGCTCGGGTCGCCGTCGCCGACGATCGCGCGCCGCAAGAGCCGCAGATAGCCGTCTCGATCGAGCCCGCCGAAGAAGGCACTCCACCGCGGTGGCATGCCGGGCATCGACGCGAGCACGCGCGACCAGACGTCGAACTGCACGAGCGTGAACGCGTGCAGCGACGGGAAGCCCTGCATCTCGATGAGTCGCGGCTCGAGCGCTCCCGACGCGCCTCGGACGATCGCGAGATCGACGAGCGAGATCGTCGGGAGTTCTTCGTCGCCGGGAACCCAGCGATCCTCGGGGATGAAGCGGCGCAGCCGCGCGATGAGGTCGGGCCGCGACACCGCGTCGACGATCTCGCACGCGGCCGTCTCGCATCGCGCGCGCAAGTCGGCGGGCAGGAAGAGCGGCGACTCGGCGAGGCGGAACGCCGGCTCGCAGCCCGTCGCCGCCGCGAGATCCGCCTGCATCCGCGCGTAGAGATCTGGAGTGAACGCTTCGTTGAATCGACGGCGAAGCTCGCGGTCCATCTAGATCGCGCCGATTTCGAAATGCTCGACGACAGTCGATGGCACGACTCGCTCGATCGCGTTCGGCGAATGCCGAATGGAGTCGTGGCGCGGACTCCGAGGGCGAACTCCGCCATCGCAGGGAACGGCCGCGAGCGCGTCGCAGGGCGTGGATGTCATCGGCTCAGTCGAGCGGGAGCCCGTGCTCCGTCTCCTTGATGATCATGTCGACGACCTTCTTGAAGTCGCCGGTTTTCTTGAACACCTCGAGCTGGCGGTCCGCGCCGGTGCCGCGCGCGACGATGTGGCGGATCATGCCGACCTCGCTGCGGCTGCCGAGCTCGTCGAGCACGTCGTCGACGAAGTCGAGGAGCTCGTCGATCAGGTCGACGGTGTCCACCTCCTCCTGCTTGCCGAAGTCGATGAGCTTGCCGGAGAGCCCCCATCGCGCCGCGCGCCACTTGTTCTCCATGAGAAGCGCGCGCGTGTAGACCCGGAACGTCAGGTTCTTCGAGAGCAGCCGATAGAGCTTGGCGGTGATCGCCTGGATCAGCGCCACGAGCGCAACGGTTTCGTCGAGGCGCATCGGGATGTCGCAGATGCGGTACTCGAGCGTCGAGAAGTGCGGGTGCGGACGGATGTCCCACCAGATCTTCTTGCCGTCCTCGATGCAGTTCGTTTTCACGAGGAGCTTCACGAAGTCCTCGTACTCCGACCACGAGGTGAACGCGTCCGGGATGTTCGTGCGCGGGAACTTGTCGAAGACCTTCGTTCGGTAACTCTTCCATCCGCTGTCGCGGCCGAGCCAGAACGGCGAGTTCGTGCTGATCGCCAGGAGGTGCGGCAGGAAGTAACGCGCCGCGTTCATCACGTGGATCAGCGCATTGCGATCTTCGATGCCGACGTGCACGTGCAGGCCGAAGATCAGGTTCGCCCGCGCGACGGTCTGGAAGTCGGCGATGATCTTGTCGTAGCGCGGATTCGACGTCGTCGGCACGTCGGCCCAATGCGAGAACGGGTGCGTTCCTGCGGCCGCGATGCGAAGGCCGTTTTCCCGCGCGATCTTCGCGAGCGCCGCGCGCATGTCGGTGATCTCGTGCCGCGCGCAGCCCACGTCCTTGCAGACCCCGGTGCCGACCTCGATCACGGACTGGTGCAGCTCGGGTCGGATGCGCTCCTGCAGAACGACCCTTCCCTGCTCGAACATCTGCTGGACGTGCGACCGCAGCTCGCGCGTCTCGGGATCGACGATTTGGAACTCCTCCTCCACGCCGAGCGTGAAGGTGGGCAGGCTCGAGCGCTCGCTCAGTGTCGGCATGGGCGTCGCCGGCTCAAGACTTCGAGCGAACGGGTTTGCCGCTGCTCTTCGCGGACGCGATCGCCGCCGCTGCACCCCCGTCGCTCGCTCGCAGCTTCGAGATCCAGTCGCCGGCGAGCTCGAGCGGCTGCGGCTTCTTCACGCGCTCGATGAGGAAATCGGCGGCGTTCCCGAGCACCCACTCGAAGTTTTCCGGGCCGACCGAGAACGCGTCGCAGTCGGGCGCCGGGTTCATGAAGTCGATCGCGTACGGGATGCCGTCGCGCACCGCGAACTCGAGCGTGTTGAAGTCGTAACCGAGCGCGCGGCACAGCGCGAGGCAATCCCGCTGCAGCTTCGCCGCCATCGTCGAGTCGAGCGGCGGCGCGTTCCGAACGTAGCGCTCGCGGAACGGCGCGGTCGGATCGTAGCGCATGATCTTCACGGTGCGGCGGCCGATCGCATAGCAGCGGTAGTACTCGGTGAACTCGATCGCCTCCTGCGCCATCATGCTGAGGTCGCCCGTCGAATCGTACGCACGGAAGAACTCCTCGAGGTTCGACACCTTGAAGACGTTCTTCCAGCCGCCGCCGTACGTGGGCTTCATGAAGATGGGAAAGCCGAGGTAGTCGAAGACGTCCTCCCATTCGAGCGGGTACTGCAAGTTCGAGAACGACTCCGCGGTCGTGTTCGGCGGATGGCTCTTGAGCGGCAGGATCACCGTCCGCGGCACCGCGACGCCGACGGATTGCGCGATGATGTTGTCGACGAACTTGTCGTCGCTGCTCCACCAGAACGGGTTGTTCACGACCTGGACGCCGTGCGCCGCCGCGGCCTTGAGGTAGTAGCGGTAGAACGTGACCTCGTGGCTGATGCGGTCGAGGATGAGATCGTACGGCGGCCTCACGTCCTGCCGAACCGCGCCGACGACGACGGGCCCGGCCTCGATCTCACCGCGCCCCAGCTCGTTGATCCGCTTGGCCAGCGCGGGCGGAAAGCTGCGCTCCATTCCGTAGAGGATTCCAATGCGCTTCGTTCGGGTGCTCATGTGTTCGGCGCTCCTCGCGCCACCCCTGTGCCGTTGTCTCCAACTCTCGCAGACGAATCGAAGGGGATTGTAGATGAGGAGCTCTCGAATTCAACGCTTGCGGTCGACGCTCCGACTCGTCGACAAGTCGGCGAGTTGCTTCTTCGACGAGTGCTCCGAAGCCTCACGACTACCCTTGATGCTTGCGCGACCGGAGTCTTTCGCAATCCTTGACACGCCACTGCCACGCCAGATACACGTGTCATGTCCCGCACGCGCGCCCAAGGAGAGATGCCGGTCGGCCGATCGACGATATGCACGAACGGCCACCGCAAACGGAGAGGAAACATCCATGAGTCTTCTCACGTCATCCATCGCCCGATTCGCCGCCTTGGCCGTCGCAGTTTTCGTCGCCAGCGTTCGGACTGCCGGACAGACACCACCGAACGACGAGTGTGCTAATGCGACCGTGCTTCCGTCCGACGGCCCGTTTCCGCTTACGGGAATGGAGCAAGGGACGGATCTCGCAACCTCCAACCTCGGCGATCCTGGCACCTGCTTGTCCAATCGAAACGGGAAAACCGTGTGGTTCCAGTGGACGGCGGATAGTGATTGCACGGCTCGTTTCGACACCTGCGGAACCGACTACCCGACGATCGTCGCGGTTTACTCAGGCCCGTGCGGCGCCGTCGGCTCCTACATCGCCTGTAGCTTCAACACGCGGAGCGGGCCGTGCCCGAACATGCAGCTCTCCCGCGTGCAGTGGCCAGCGAGAACGGGAACGACCTACCGGGTCTTCGTGGCCAATCCGAGCCCGACCGGACGAGGCGGCACGATTCACTACCGGCTCGACTGCCTTCCCGGAGCACCGTCGAATGACAATTGCGATGGCGCAACGGTGCTGCCATCCGAGGGTCCGTTTCCCGTGGTAGGGGTCGAGCTCAACACGGATCTCGCGAATTCGAACCAGCAGGCGAGTCCTCCGCTGTGCGCCTTTCCGGGGGTTTCAAACGACGTTTGGTTCACATGGCAGCCACCGACCGACTGCAACGCGACGTTCGACACATGCGACAGCGACTACGACACCGTCGTGGAGGTTTGGCGCGGAACCTGTGACGGCTTTTCGCAAGGAGTGGCGTGCAACGACGACACGGGAATCGGACCATGTGCGAGAACGCAACAGTCGTTCGTGAGTTGGTTCGCCGAATCCAGGTTTTCGTACGTCATCCGAGTATCCAATTTCGGGGATCTCGGCGGTGGAACCCTTCACTACGCTCTGGACTGCCGCGGCGATGCACCTCCGAACGCGAGCTGCGCGACGCCGAACGTCCTTCCGGCGACCGGTCCTTATCCCATCGTGGGGAACGAAGACACTACCGGCGCCCCTCCTTCTAGAACGTTTCAGGGGAACTACTGCTCCCGGGGTGCTCAGTCCAACAGTGTGTGGTTCGAGTGGACTCCAGCGGTCGATTGCGCCGCAAGTTTCCATACGTGCGGAAGCGAGTACGATACGGAAGTCGCCGTGTTCACCGGCACCTGCGCGGCGCTCGGCACCGCGATCATCTGCGCCGATGACGTCCTCGATGGACCGTGCGGGCGTTCGCTGCAAGCGTACGTCATTTGGCCGGCGCTCGCCGGCACCACGTACCGCATCGAAGTGACGAAGCCCGGTCAACCGGGCGGCGGACTGCTCGCGTACGCTCTCGACTGCGACACGAACCCGCCTCCCAACGACGCGTGCACGAATCCAACGACGCTCGACTGCGCGCCCTATCCGCAGTTCCTTCTCGAAGTCACCACGCATTCGACAACATCGGCGACTGATCCGCCACTGCCGTGCAGTTCGGTCGGAATGCCGTCGAATTCGCACTCGGTGTGGTTTCGATACGTCCCGGACTGCACGCGTACCGCGACGTTTGCCACTTGCGGGTCGACTTACGACACCGTACTCACTGTTTTCACAGGAAGCTGCGATGACAGCGCACCGATTGAATGTAACCACGGCGATTGCGTCGCTGGCAGCTTCGTTTCGTTCATCGCACAACCCGGCGTCCCCTACCTCATCGAAGTAACCGCCTTCGGCGATGGCCCGGGCGGGCTGCTGCGGCTCGAAAGTCGGTGCGTTGATGACATCCCGCCAGTGCTCCAGTGCCCGACCGAAATCACCACCGAGTGCACCGGCGCCGGGGGCGCGCTCGTGACCTACTATCCGACCGCGTCGGACGACTGTTCGGGGATTGCCGGCATCGCCTGTTTGCCCACATCGGGCAGCCATTTCCCCGTAGGAACCACCGAAGTCACGTGCCACGCCTCGGACCGGCTGGGAAACACGAGCTCCTGCACGTTTCACGTGACCGTCGTCGACTCGATCGCCCCAGTCGTTCACTGTCCGGCGAACATCTCCTTGGAAGTGAGCGATGTCGAGGAACCGGTCGCTTACGACGTGACGGCGACCGATTTCTGCGACGACGATCCGTTGGTGCAGTGTGAGCCTCCGTCTGGATCGCTCTTCCCTGCGGGCGTGACACTGGTGTCGTGTCTGGCGACCGATTCCTCTGGGCACGCGGCAACCTGTTCATTCGAGGTGAGCGTGCACGCGTGCGTCGATTTCGATCGCACCGCCATCGGCACAGTGCCGGACGGGACCTTCATCGAGAGACAATACGCCGCCCTCGGCGTTCTCATCTCGGGCCGATCCTACGGCGGGTCGATCGGTGCGATCGCGCGACAGCCGCAACCTCCGAGCACTGAAGACCTCATTCCCGTGACGCCGCCCAATTACCTTCAAACCTTTGGCGGAGACGATTCGAGCGACTCTGGTGTGATCACATTCACGTTCGTGGACCTGTTGAACGGTGGTCCAGGGCTCGCTTCTCACGCGAGCGTCACGTTTCTCGACGTCGAATCGTCAGGAGCCGGTGAGTCACGACTGGAAGGTTACGACGTTCGCGGCGGTCTCGTCGCGACCGTCGTCGTGCCTCGGGGCCCGAATGCCGGCCAATTCAGCGCGGAGATCGGGGAGCCCGGAGGTCCGCTTCGAATGAGCATGATCGTTGCGCGAGTAGGCAGCCCCTTCGACTCGGCCAGCATCGATCATTTTTGCTGGACGATCGAACCCGCCGGCATCGAGGCCAAACTCCTCGGCCCGGGTCGCGATGTGCCTATCGGCGAGAACGTGGATCTTCGTCTCTTCATTCGCAACGCGAGCGGACGATCGACTCCCGTTCTTGCCAGCCTGACGGCTCGCATCGGATCCGTGCGCCGCCCGCGCACGATCGATGGACCCCGCTTGATCACGTTGAGTCCCCGACTGACGCACATGGATCCGCCCCTTCTTCGTCGCGTGCACGTACCGCCTGATCCGCGGCTGATCGGCCGCACGGCGACTTTCTCAGCCGCGTTCGTCGATCCACCAACGTCGACGTCGCTCGCGACCTCCGTAACCGAAGTTCGCTTCGGCGCACCGCATTGATCATCGGGCCTCGCGGACGGCATCGCGACGGATTGAGATTGGTCGATCGCGTGCGCGCACGCAGACGAGTGCTCATCGCTTCGACTCGGCGAGGAGCTTCGCCAACTCGTCCTTCCAGATCGCGGGAATCGAGTGCGTGCCGTGACCGCGCGTTTGGTCGGTGATCGGCAGGAGCACGAAGCGCCCGCGCTTCACGCGATGGATCTCGCGCTCGACGATGCCGAGCTCCGGCGGGTTCACCTGATCGTCGGCCGAGTTGATCGCGACGAGCGGCGCAGTGATGCGCTCGAGCCCAGGCTCAGGGTCGTAGTCGTGCGACGCTTCGACCGCGTAGAGCAGGTCGTTCGCATCGACGATCGCGAGGCGCGCCTTCACCTGCTCGTCGAAGAGCTTGTCCGCCGCGTCGCGGGTGGGCGCCTGCTTCTGCCATTGCAGCGGGCTGCTCACCATCACCAGCAGCGTGTAGACGGCGCTCGTGAGCCCGCGCGGCGGGGTCGCGTACTCGCCGTTCTTCCACTCGGGATCGGTGCGGATCGAATCGATCATCATGCGCCGAAGCGCGCGGTTTCGTCCCGAGATCTGGACGGGCAAGCTCGCGAGCGGAAGAAGCGCGTCCATGAAGTCGGGGTAGATCTCACCCCAAAGCCACGTGTGCATGCCGCCCATCGACGTCCCCATCACGAGACGGAGGTGGTCGACGCCGAGCCCCTCCGTCACGAGGCGGTGCTGCGCCGCGATCATGTCCTTGTAGCCGTAGTGCGGGAAGCGCGCGTGGAGTCCGTCGCTCGGCTTGCTCGATTGGCCATGGCCGATTCCGTCGGGCGCGATCACGAAAGTCCGGCTCGCGTCGAGAAGCTCTCCGTCGCCGAAGAGGACGCCGGCGAACGCGTCCGTGAGGAATTGCTTGCTCGACCCGCTCGTGCCGTGGAGGACGAGCACGGCGTTGTCGATGTGACCGTCCGCCCCGCGCGCTGGTTTGCCGAACGTCCAGTAATGGAGCCGCAGCTCGGGAAGCACCTCGCCGCTCTCGAAGCGAAAGTCGCGAATCGTGAACGTGCCTTCCGTCGGCTTCGGATAGTCCGCCGCACGCGCGCTCGTGGCGCACCCAAGCGCGACCACGAACGCCGAGAGTCCGTTCCTCATGTCGAGTCCTCCGACCGATGATGGATGACCGATGAGCGACGCTGCCGACGTCGCGCCGGGCTTCCTTTCTCGCACTCGCCGCACTATGCTGCCGCGCCTCGCGGCCGGAAGCGAGCGGCCATTTCGCCCTTTGGAGATTCATCGTGCATCGCGACTACGTCGTCTGGGACAGCCCGCGCCTCGGGCGAAAGATGGAGCTTCTGTGGTACGGGCACGCGGGGCTGCCCGTGCTCGCGTTTCCGACGTCGGTCGGACGCTTCTACCAAAACGAGGACTTCGGGCTCATCGGCGCGATGGCGGATCGCGTCGACGCGGGCGCGGTGCAGTTCGTGTGCGTCGATTCCGTCGACGCCGAGTCCTGGTACAACTCGGGCGTCCATCCGAAGCATCGCGCGGAGCGGCACGCGCAGTACGACGCTTATTTGCGATACGAAGTGATGCCGCTCATCTGGAATCGATCGGGACGCGGCGACGTCGTCACGTTCGGCGCCTCGTTCGGCGCGTATCACGCCATGAACTTCGCGTGCCGCTATCCCGACGTCGTGCGCGGCGCGATCGCGTTCTCGGGCCTCTACGACGTCCACCGATTTCTCGACGGCTACTGGGACGACACCTGCTACTTCCACTGCCCGACAGCCTACGTGCCCAACATGAACGAGGAGGCGAGCCGGCGCCTAGCGACCCAGAAGTTCGTCATCGCGACCGGCGAGCACGACTCGCTCGTCCAGGCGAACCGCGACTTCATCGCGACCCTCGCCGGCAAAGGAATCCCCGTCCACGGCGAGATCTGGCCCGGCGTCTTCGGCCACGACTGGCCGTTCTGGAAGGAGCACCTGCGGAGGTTCTTGCCGTAGGATTCCCACGTCGGTCAAGAAAGGCCCCAGCCCTCTCTCTCCGCGAGCCGGAGTAGATCACACGCGCGATGAACGGCGCGCAGGCCGGACAGCAACAAATAGACGACGCGGCAGGAACGAAAGGCGACCTCACGGACGTCGGAACGTTTGAAATCGGAAACGATTCGCCCGCCTCGAGGAAGTCTCGCCGGCTAGGTCGTGGAGTCGATCAGCCTGTCGACGAATCCCGCGGCATGGCGTGGCGAGTCTCGGGCGATCCAGAACGCGACCTGCCTGCGCGTCCTTCAACCCCTTTTCAACCTGGAGTCGAAACGTGAGCTCGTCGAGGACGTCGGACGGAGTGACGTTGTCCGGAAGTCTGCGAGTCCATTCGAGGGTCTCTTTCTTGTTCATCGTGTCCGGCCGTTCGATCGAAAATCCTTTCACTCGAACTTCTTTGCGGCAGGGATCTCGATCGGGATGAGCGCCTTGCCTTTCAGCGCCGGGTGATCGATCGCAATCCGAATCGCGCGGAAGATCCCGGGATGCGGCCCACCCGGACCTCGGCCAGGGCCGGCGCCCGGACCGCCCGGTGGCGGGCCGCCGCCTCCTCCCGGCGGAGGACCGGGCGCGCGGCCGTCGTGCCCGCGCTCGGAGACGCCGTAGGGATTGCGAAAGTCCCAAACGACTTTGCCGTCGGGTGTCACCTCGAAGATGCGGTTCTGCGTCCCGGAACAGATGAGCGTGTTGCGATTCCCGAGGCGCTCGGCCGACGAAACCAGCTCCGCGAAGAACGGCGGCTGGCTCGCGTGATCGCTGTACGTCCAGACGGGTTCGGCGGGCCCGAACGCCTTGCCCTTCTCGAGCAAGTAGTTCCCAATCGAAGTGAGCGGCGGCGCGATCTCGACGACGGTCGAGAACGATTCGCGACGTTCGCCGCCCGGCGCGGGACCGAAGCCCTCCCTCGCGCCGTTGTTGAAGATGAGGATGTGGCCCTCACCGGCCCTGCCCTTCTCGATCCAATGCGCGTCGTGTTGTCCGTAGAGCTTCTGTTCCTCGCGCGTTCCCGCGTGATAGGTCGCGGGATTGCCCCAGCGATAGAGGAGGTCGCCGCCACGTCCGTATCGACCGCCTGCGTGACTCGCCGCTTCCTTCGTCGTCGTCGAGTGATCGATGATCCAGATCTCGTTCTGGTTGTGGCTCGACAGGAGGATCTGGTCGAGGTCCGCGTTGTAGGCGATCGAGTTGATGTGGTTCCAATCGTTTTCCATCGGCCCGCCGCGACGCGGTCCCTTCCCGCGGTCGTCGTCGCCGCCGAGATATCCAATGGACCGCATTCGCTTCACCGCTTCGTCGCTCATCTCCTGCGGCTTGGCCTTCGGGTCGGGCCGATTCGCATTGATGTCGACGAGCTCCGGGTGCTCGGCAACCACGCCGAAGTTCGACATCCTCCGGTCGCGGTCCTGGACCAGGTGATCCCAGACGTGCCACTCCCAGACGACCTTTCCGCCGGCCGGGCGAACGGGCTCGATCTCGACGACGGAATCGGGCCACAGTCCGTGCGCCGCGGCGACGGCGTCGCGGCCGGCCGTGATCGCGTCTTCCCTCGATTTCGTCTCCCATGAGATCACCAGCACGTGGCCGTTTTTCATCGGCTCGACGTCGTGATGCTGGCGGTGGTCTTTGTCCGAGTGCACGTAGGTCCACACGAGGTTCCCGTCCCAGTCGAACTCCTCGAGGCGTCCGCCTTCGCCGCCGGAGTGGAAGACGGAGTCGCCGGGCTCGCGCGCGCATCGCAGGAGGTGACCGTTCTCGAGGAAGTGCACCGACTGTCCGGGCGGGAACTGGCTCGTCCACTTGTGAACGACTCGGCCGTCCATGTCGACGAGGAGGGTGTCGTTGAAATCGAGCGGCGCAAAGAGCGTGTAGCCCGGAAGCGCACCCTCAATGCGAACGACGAGAGGCCCTCTTCCCACGACCGAACGAAGTCGGGGCGGTTTGCGATCAGCACCCCGTCCCGATCCAGGAACACGGCTCGCCTGGCTT
>JACOTG010000087.1 GCA_016178505.1 Planctomycetota bacterium | reverse complement strand
TTGAAGCGACGCGTGCCCGCGCGGTACGAGCGAGTCGAATGGGGTCGGTTGACGCCGACGGCACGGCCCGATAACTTCGGCACCACACATGAAAAACTGCACGCGATCCTCAACCGTTGCCATTGCCATCACGATGTCGTTGGCCGCGTCTTGCTCGTCGCCCTCTCCCACGTCGCCGTCTTCGTCGCGGTCGACCCCTGTTGCGGCCGGGGCAGAAGCAGACCTCGTGCTGCTTGGCGGCCGAGTCGTCGGAACGAAGGACGCGACGGCCATTGCGTGCCGCGACGGTCGCATCGTTTTCGTCGGCACGGATTCCGGCGCGCGACGCTTCGTGACGTCGCGGACGCGCCTCTTCCCGCTCGCAGGGGCCACGATCGTGCCCGGCTTGACGGACGCGCACGGTCACATGCTCGGGCTCGGCGAGGCGCTCGTTCGCGTCGACCTCGTCGGCACGTCGTCCTATGCCGAGGTGATCGAGCGGACGTCGACGCGCGCCGCATCCACGCCGCAGCAGAACTGGGTTCTCGGCCGCGGCTGGGATCAGAACGATTGGTCGGAGAAGGCGTTCCCGACGCATGCCGCGCTGTCCGAGCGGACGCCCGACCACCCGGTGTTTCTGCGGCGCGTCGACGGCCACGCCGGTCTCGCGAACGCGGCGGCGCTTCTCCTCGCGGGCGTCACGCACGACACGAAGGATCCCGACGGCGGACGCATCCTTCGAGACCCCGCAACCGGAGAGCCGACCGGCGTCTTCGTCGACAACGCGATGGACCTCGTCGAGCGCGTGATTCCGGAGCCGACGCACGACGAGAAGGCGGCGCTCCTGCGACGCGCGATGCAGGAGTGCGTCGAGAACGGGCTCACGGAAGTTCACGATGCCGGCGTCGATCTCGACACGATCGCCTGCTATCGAGAGCTTGCGGCGCGCGGCGAGATGCCGCTGCGCGTCTACGCGATGATCGCCGGCGGCGGCACCTCGTTCGCCACGGATCCTGCCACCGATTCCCACGGCGCGAACCCGACCCTGGACGCGTTCCTCGCTCGCGGGCCGGAGGTCGGTGCCGCCGACGGACTCCTCACGATCCGCGCGGTGAAGCTCTACGCGGACGGCGCGCTCGGCTCGCGAGGTGCGGCGCTCCTCGAGGCCTACTCCGACGAGCCCGGAAACGTCGGTCTGCTCGTGACCGATCCGGCGGAGCTGCACGCGGTCACCGTCCGCTGCTTAAAGGCCGGGCTGCAAGTCTGCGTTCACGCGATCGGAGACCGCGGCAATCGCGTCGTGCTCGATGCGTTCGAGCAGGCGCTCGCCGAGGTGCCGGCTGCGTCCAGGGGCGCGCGGCTCCGCATCGAGCACGCACAGGTCCTCGCGCCCGACGACCTCCCGCGCCTCGCGCGGCTCGGCGTCGTCGCCTCGATGCAGCCGACGCACGCGACGAGCGACATGCCGTGGGCCGAGGCGCGTCTCGGACACGAGCGCGCGCGCGGTGCGTACGCGTGGCGGTCGTTGCTGCAGTCGGGAGCGCAACTCGCGTTTGGCTCCGATTTCCCCGTGGAGTCGGTGAGCCCGCTCTTCGGGCTCTACGCGGCGATCACGCGCCAAGACGAAACCGGCAAGCCGGCCGGCGGTTGGTTCGCCGATCAGAACTTGACGCCGGCCGAAGCGCTCGCGGGGTTCACGTCCGGCGCTGCGTTCGCCGCGTTCGAGGAAGCCGACGGCGGGACGATTGCCCTCGGCAAGCGCGCCGACCTCACGGCACTGTCGGCCGACCCGCTCACGGCAAATCCGCGCGAGCTGCGTACCGCGCGCGTCATCGCCACCGTCGTCCGCGGCCGCGTCGTGTTCGGCTCCCCCTCTCCGCCCCAGAACTGACGCATACGGAGCCTGGAACCTTTTTCTCACTTAGCGCGCGCCCGCGCGGCGAGGAGATTCGGCACATGCGAGCCGTCGCGTTCCTCTTCCTTGCGATCGCAACGACGAACCTCTCGCTCGCCGCGCCGCCTGGAAAGACCGCCGTGAAGTGCGGGCGCCTGCTCGATCCCGACAAACAAGCGGTTCTGCAAAACGCCGTCGTCGTCATCGACGGAGACTCGATCGCCGAAGTGCGCACCGACGGTTCGGTGCCCGACGGGGCGACGGTGATCGATCTGTCGAAGAAGAGCGTGTTGCCCGGACTCATCGATGCGCACACGCACGTTCTGCTGCAGGGTGACGCGACGTCCGAAGACTACGAGGCGCAGATCCTCAAGGAGTCCGTTGCCTACCGCGCGCTTCGCGCCACCGCGGCCGTGCGCATCGCACTCCACCACGGGTTCACGACGCTGCGCGACCTCGGCACCGAGGGCGCAGGCTACGCGGACGTCGATCTCAAGCACGCGATCGATCGCGGAATCGTCGAGGGCCCGCGACTGTTCGTCGTGACGAAGGCGATCGCTCCGACAGGCGCGTATCCCGTGCTCGGCTTCGCCTGGGAACTGGAGATGCCGAAGGGCGTCGAGACGGTCGACGGCGCGGACATGGCGCGCCGCGTGGTGCGCGATCAGGTCGCGCACGGCGCCGATTGGATCAAGATCTACGCCGATCGCAGCTACTACAAGGATGCGTCGGGGCACTTCGCGAGCATTCCCAATTTCACGCTCGACGAGATGCGCGCGCTCGTCGACGAGTCGCATCGACTGCGGCGGCGCATCGCCGCGCACTCGATGACGCCGTCGGGTCATGCGATCGCACTCGCGGCCGGCGTCGACTCGATCGAGCACGGCGACGTGCTCAGCGACGACAACGTCCGGCTCATGGCCGAGCACGGCGTCTTCCTGTGCCCGACGCTCACCGTCGGCGCGTTCGTGGCTCCGGTGCGCTCGAAGACGAACGCGATCTGGAAGGATCTCGAAATGGCGAGCGGCGAGTCGTTCAAGCGCGCGCTCGCGGCCGGCGTTCCGATCGCATTCGGCACCGACGCCGGCGGCTTCGACTGGGACAAGGTCAACCAAGCGGAGGAATTTCGGCGCATGGTGGCGCTCGGAATGACGCCGTGGCAAGCGATCCGCTCGGCCACCGTCGTCGCGGCGAAGCTTCTCGAGCGCGAAGGCAAGCTCGGCTCGCTCGCGCCCGGCGCCGCGGCCGACCTCGTCGCGACGTCCGGCGACCCACTCGCCGACGTTTCGGTGCTGGAGCACGTCGATTGGGTGATGAAGGCGGGCGCCCTCGTTCGCTGAGACGCCGCGTTCCCCCGCCGTCGTCGCGTCAATTCCGGGCAGCAGGTAATCCTCGATGCCGTCGCTCTGCGCCGAGCTGACCCTCACGCGGATGCCGAGCACGGACGGATCGGCGATGCCGGCAGGCGCACCGCGAAGGGCGATCCTTTCGACGAAGACGGGCTGCGCGAAACGATCGCTCGCGAAATGTGTGATCTGCGGTCGATTCCGACCGGCGACGAAGACATGCTGGCCGTGCGTCGAGTCGAATGTCACGGAAACATCGACCGGACCAGACAGCTCGGATCGGAGCATGTATGGGGTTCCGACTCGCCGCCCGGCTTGAAATTCAAAGCTCGATTTCCTCGTCGCGTCCGCGTCGTCGTGCGTCGGCAGCTCGCAACGTCACTTGATGTCGCCCGTCCGGCGCGATAGAAAGCCCTGTCGACTCACACCACAAGGAGGTGGAACCATGAAGCGATCATTCTGGATTCTTGCCGTGCTCGCCGTCGTCGGCATCGCCACGTTCTCCATCGCGCAGGAAAAGAAGGCCGCGGACAAACCGGCGGTCGTCACGATGAAGGGCCAGGTCATCGACCTCGCGTGCTACCTGGCGAAAGGCGCGCTCGCCGGCGACCACCAGGGCTGCGCCGAAGCGTGCGTCAAGGGCGGCGCCTCGACCGGGTTCAAGACGAAGGACAAGACCTACCTCGTCATCAAGGACCCGATGCATCAGAAGGACGCGCCGGATCTCTCGAAGTTCGTCAACAAGGACGCGGAGATCACGGGCAACGCCTTCGACAAGGACGGCATCAACGGCGTGGTGATCCTGACCATCAAGTAATCCGGCCAGCTCGAGCAACGCGCCGCGGGCCTTGCGCTCGCGGCGCGTTGTCGTCGACTCGCCGCGCGAGTCCTCGACGCCGTTGAGTTCGTTCTCGCAGGGGCGACGCACCGCACACCGACGACCGGGATCCCCACGCATCGAGGAGTGCGGAGGAATCCGCCGGAGTTGTGCCTGGCTCCGGACGCGTTACGCCATGCGTCCGAGGGAAGAGGGGTCGGTGATTGGGGACTTGCAGGTGCCCTCGATGCAGACGTAGGCGGCGGGTTTTCCCTTCACCAGAGTCTTGCCGGCTAGCCACGGGACGAGGCGCGCGAGGTCCGGGGTTGCGAGCGCGACGACTTTGTTCGGCGTGAACGGAGTGCGCACCGCGCGGAGCAAGGCCTGCGTCTCGGGCTTCGCGGCTTCGCCGGCGATTGCGATTTCCTTCGGCTGATCGAGAGCATAGTCGAGCGCAGCGAGGAGCCAACAGAACGCCGCCGCGGCCTTGTCGTAGTAGGGGCCGGGCGCGCGCAAGATCGCCTCGGCGCGCTCGCGATAGCGCCGCTCGCCGGTGAAGGTGGCGAGGCGCAAGAGCGTCATCGCGGCGATCGAATTCCCCGCCGGCGTCGCGTTGTCGAAGAGCATCCGCGTTCGCGTCAGCAGCGCCTCGCCGTCCTTGGCCGTGAAGAACAGCGCGCCCCCGTCGTCGCCGAATCGTTCGAGCATTCCGTCGACGAGGGTCTGGGCCTCCGCGAGCCAGGTCGGATCGAACGTCGCCTCGACGAGATCGAGAAGTGCGGCCGCGAAGAACGCGTCGTCCTCGAGGTAGCCGACGACGTGGCTCTTTCCGTCCTTGTGCGTGCGCAACAACCGGCCCCTGTCGCGCATCTCGCGAAGAACGAAGCGTGCGGCGCGCTCGGCAGCCGCGAGATCGCGCGCGTCGCCGAGGACCACGTAGGCTTGCGCCATCGCCGAGATCATGAGCCCGTTCCAGGCGGTCAGCACTTTGTCGTCGCGGCCCGGGGCCACGCGGTGCGACCGCAGCTCGAAGAGCTTCTTTCGTCCGCGCGCCAGCACGGCCTCGACGGCCGGCTCGCTCGACTTCAAGAGTCTTGCGAGCGACGCGATCGTCATCGAAGCGTGGAGCACGCTTTTCCCATGCTCGAAGTTCCCGCCGGTGTCGACGTCGTAGAACCGGCAGAAGACTCCGGCGTCGTCCTTGCCGAGAGCGGCCGCGATTTCGTCCGGCGACCAGACGAAGAACTTCCCTTCCTCGCCCTCGCTGTCCGCGTCTTGCGACGAGAAGAATCCGCCGGCCGGGCTCGTCATCTCGCGATGCACGTAGTCGAGGGTCTCTCGAACGACGCGCGAGAAGAAGGCGTCCCCGGTGAGCTGGAATGCGGCGAGATATGCCTGAGCAAGGAGTGCGTTGTCGTAGAGCATCTTCTCGAAGTGCGGCACGAGCCACCGCTCGTCGGTCGAGTAGCGATGGAATCCGCCGCCGAGCTGGTCATACATTCCGCCCTCGGCCATCTTCCGCAGCGTAAACGTCGCCATCTCGAGCAGTGAGGCATCCCCCGTCCGCCGATGCTCGCGCAGGAGGAGAAGCACGCCCGCTGCGTCGGGGAACTTCGGCGGGCCCGAGAACCCGCCGTCGCTGAGGTCGAACGCTCGGCGCTTGTGCTCGATCGCGCGATCGATCGGCCGGCGGTCGAGAGCGTCTGCGGGCGGCGGCAGCTCGGTCATGCGGACGATCGACGCGCGCAGCTGCTCGGCGCTCTCCTCCACCGAGTCGGCGCGCTTCGCGTAGGCATCGGCAATGCTTCGCAAGACCGACGGAAAGCCGGGCCGGCCGTACCGGTTGTCCGGCGGAAAGTACGTTCCGCCGTAGAACGGCCGACGGTCGGGAGTGAGAAAAACCGTCAGCGGCCATCCGCCGGATCCCGTCAGGATCTGCACGGCGTTCATGTAGATCTCGTCGATGTCCGGACGCTCCTCGCGATCGACCTTCACGTTCACGAAATGCTCGTTCATGAGCGCGGCGATCGCTTCGTCCTCGAAGCTCTCGTGCGCCATCACGTGGCACCAGTGGCAAGCCGAGTATCCAATCGAGAGCAAGATCGGCTTGTTCTCCACGCGCGAACGCTCGAGCGCCTCGGGCCCCCACGGATACCAATCGACGGGGTTCGTCGCGTGCTGCTGCAGATACGGGCTCGTCTCGTTCGTGAGACGGTTCGTGCGCTTGGCTGGCTCACCTGGGTTCAACGGAGGAGTCCTTTCATTGCTTCGTCGGGCCGGATTGTAGCAGCGCGCCCCGCGACGTTGCGCGATCGTCCCGCCGTCCTGACTCTCTGCGGTCCTGTTCCTTCCCCCGAGTTCCAGTGCAGCCGCTCGATAGTCGAATCCCGGGTCGTTATCCTCCGCGCTCATGTCCTCGCCTTCGAGAGCGCGACTCATCGGTCCCGCGCTCTTCGCGCTGGGCGCTGCGGTGTACCTCGTCTCGCTGGGGAACGACTGGGTTCTCGACGATCGCCGCATGATCTTCGACAACCCGGCCATCCGCGGCGGCGACTGGAGCGCGCTGTTCGGCCGCGACTACTGGTGGTTCCAGCCGGGATCGGGCGCGCTCTACCGCCCCGTGACCGTGGCGTCGATCGCCCTCCAACACGCGATCGCCGGCGACGCGCCGTGGAGCTACCGGCTCGTCAACGCGCTCCTCCACGGCCTCGTCGCATGGCTGTTGTACTCGCTCCTCTCGGGACGCATGGGCGTCTCACGGCGCGCCGCGGGGCTTGCGGCTGCGTTGTACGCCGTCCACCCGGCGCTCTCCGAAGCGGTCCTCCAAGTGGTCGGGCGAGCGGAGATCTTCGTCGCACTGTCGACGCTCGCGATCCTGCACGTGCATCTCGCCGGCTATCGTGTCGGCCGCTTCGGGCCGCGAACGCTCGTGCCCGCGGCGCTCGCGCTCCTCCTCGTCGCACTCGGATCGAAGGAGAGCGCCGTCGCCATCCCGCCGCTCCTCCTCGCCGTCGATCTTTCCCGACGGCGGTTCGATCGACGAGGGGCGATTCACGTCGCGACGTTCGGCGTGATGTTCGCGTTCTGGTTCGGCGTGCGCGCGGCGATCGTCGAGGACGTCGCTCAAGTGGCGCCGGCGATCGAGAACCCGCTTCATGCGCTCACGTTCAGCGAGCGATTGCCGGGCGTCCTCGGGCTCCTCGGGAGGTACGCAAAGCTCGCCCTTTGCCAGGGACACTTCTCCGCCGACTACTCGTTCGACGCGATTCCCGCGCGACCGCCGTTCGGCGACACCTTTGTCGTGCTCGGAAGCATCCTCGTGATCCTCCTCGGCGTCGGCTTCGCGTGGGCGTGCGCGAGGCGGCGCGTGGCGACGGCGACGGGCATCGCGATCTTCGCGCTGTTCCTCTTCCCGGTGTCGAATCTCGCCGTGCCCATCGGCTCGATCTTCGCCGAGCGCTTTGTCTACGTTCCTCTCATGGGCGTCGTCCTCCTCGTCGCGCTCGTCATCGACCGCGTGCCGTTTCTCGGCGCCGTCGTCGCCGTGTGGATCGCCGTCGGCGGATTCGCTACCTTCGTTCGAGAGTCGGACTGGCGAGACGAGACGACTTTCTACTCGCGAACCGCAAACGAGTCGAAAAGCGCGAAGGCGCACTGGCACTATGGGCTCGTTCACCAGCGGTCGGGAGAATTCACCGCGGCTGAGCACGAGTACCGCCGAGCGCTCGAGATCTATCCGGACTACGACCTCGCGCGGGCTCACCTCGCGCGCGCGCTGCGCTCGCAAGGGCGGCGCGACGAAGCGATCGCCCTCTACCGCCAAGTCATCGACAAGCGACTCCCGGTGCCCGATCCGTACGTCGACCTCGGCGAGATGCTCGAGGACGAGAATCGATTCGACGAGGCGCTCGCGCTCTTCCGGCGTGCACGGGAGATCGACCCGCGCTACGCGAACGCGTGGTTCGGCGAGGGAAAGGCGTCGCTGAGTCGTCAGCCATCCGACGTCGCTCATGCAAAGGAGTGCTTCGAGCACGCGATACGCCTCGATCCGAACCTGGCGCCGGCGTGGGCCGGCCTCGGCGACTGCCTCGCGTCCGCCGACCGAGAAGCCGCGCGCCGCGCGTACACAAAAGCGGTCGAGCTCGCGCCTTCCGAGCCCGCCTATCGCGCCCGCCTCGACGCCCTTCGCTGACGCAAGCGGTGCCGGACACCAGATCACCCGCGCCGACGGAGCCGTCGACGCGACGCCTCGAGTGAATGTGACGCCTGTTCGCGCGGAGCCGCGGTCAGCGCGGCGGCGGCTTCGAGAACCACTCCGCGACGACCTTGGCCGCGGGCTTGGCGTCGAAATGGAAGTCGCGCGTCTCGGAGACGCCGCCCGACTCCCACTTCCAGAAGTAGAGACCGCGGAACCACGATCGACCCCAGAATGCTTCGCCGTCGAGGATTCGGCCTCCACCCACGGGCGCAACCCCGCGTCCGCGACGGATCGAAACCCCGCTTCGGTCAGCACGACGGGCCTCTTGAATCGATCGGCCACGGCGCCGACGCGCTCGGCGACGCGCGACGCTCCGCGACGCAGAGCTTCGAGATCCGCGCCCGGGTGTTCCGCGATTGGGAAGAACGCCTGCACACCGATCCAATCGAGCGCATCCCAGAACTCGATCTTGTCGAACTCGCCGGACCAATTTGCGCCGTAGACGAGAGGCCCACCGTAGACGCCGCGAACGTCACCGATCAGCGAGCGCCAGAACGCCGGGTGCGTGAGCGTCGACCCGCGCAGCTCCACGCCGATGCAGTACGCGTCGGCGTGCATCTCCTTCGCGAGAGTCGCGAAGTGCATCGCGACACGATGGTAGTTCGCGTGGAACGCCGCCCAGTCGGCGTCGCTCTTCATCGCGATGTCGCCGACCCATCCGGCGTGGCTCCAAAGGTGCGGCTTCAGCATGACGCGCAGGCCGAGCGCGTGCGCATCGTCCGCGACTTTGCGAATCGTGTCGTCTTTCTCGGCGCCCCGCCCGCGATCGTCGATCAGCTCGAGCGCGGGGTCGGCGAGCCCGCGATACCACGCGAACGGCGTCACCGAGATCCACTCGACGCCCATCGCCTTCACGCGCTTCAGCGACTCGACGGAGCGCGACGACGCGTAGCCGCTTCCGCGCCCGAGCGTGTACGCGAAGCACACGCCTTTCTGGAACGGCGGCGCGCCGTCGCTCGCGACGCGCGACGAAGTGAGCGCGATCATGAGCGAGAAGCAGCCGACCGAAACGAGTTTGTTCATGCGTTCAGTTCCCGTCGCGCGGATGCCGCGAAATCGACGAACCATCAATCCGGAATGTCGCTCGACGTCGAACGACCCTCGACCAAGGAGAGGGTCGAGCGACGATTCCCGATCGACGTTGCGCGAAGTGCTCGACCGTTGAGCGTGTGCGGCACGTGGCGTCCCGTTCCCACTTCGACGACGTCCTTCAGCTCGAACTGACCGAGCGCGCGATTCGAGTTCTGCGGGAAGTAGTAGATCCCGTCCTCGAAGTAGTAGTGCGTGACCTGCGCCCGCCGAGTTCTTTTCGCATCGCGGATCGGCGCGCCGCCGTGCCAGAGGTTGGCGGCCCAGATCAGCGCTTGCCCGCGGTGCGGCGTGAACTCCACGCGCGGAAAACTCTCGCCGACGAGCCGCACGAGCTGGTCGTAGACTTCCGCCGCGCTCCCGACGCGCGGATCGCAGTCCGACGGATCGAACTCGGGCAAGCGCTGGCTGCCGGGGTGATAGAAGAGCGGCCCGCTGTCCGGATGGATGTCCTCGAGCGCGACCCAGACTCCGCAGAGGTACTTCGACGGAACGCAATTGAAGTGCAGCGTGTCCGCGTGCGCCATCTGCTGCGTGCCGGTGAGGAAGTTCAGCGTTTGAAAGGGAACGGGCCCGCGCTCGTAGAGAAAGCGCAGGGTCGAAAGGATGCGCTCGTCGGCTGCGAGCCTCGCGACGGCCGCGCTTTCACGCCACGCGTCCTGCACGCGGTAACGACTGCGTGGGCCTTCCGTCGTCGCGGGGTCGAAGAGCGGCCCCACGTCCGCGACGATGCGCTCACACGATGCGGCGTCCAGAACGTCGTCGAGGATCACGTAGCCGTGCTCGTGATAGTGCTCGGCGAGTTGCCGTTGCAGGACGTCGAGCGATCCCTCGCGCGAGCGAAGGATCGAGCGGAAGAACGGCGACTCCACCCACGGACAGGTGAAGACGTGCGGCGCGTTCGCAACAGTGGTCATGTCGTTTCGTGCCTCATCGATCGGCGGTGACGTCCCCACGATAACCGCGGCGGCGCGCGTCGTCACGGGGACGGCTTCGTGAGGCGCGTCGCGAGCCGTACGATCTCGCCGGGGAGAAACGTCGAGACGAGCGCGATCGGCGGGATCACCAGCAGATAGTAGCGATCCCAGTCGACGCCGATCCAGACCAGCGTGCACGCGAACGCGATCGCGGTGAACGCGAGGAGCACGCCCATCGCGGTCGGCGCGCGGCCGCGAATCCACGCGAAGACCTCCAGGGCGAGGAGCGCGCCGAGCCCCACGATGAAGAGCACGAGGTCGATTGCGATCGGGCCGGCCGCTCCGAACGTCGTGAAGTTGCGAGCCGATCGGCGGCCCGCGAGCGTGCGCGTCTCCAGCATGTCGATGCGCGCAGCAATCGTCGGCTCGCCGTTCTCGAGGAAGCGCGCCGGGTACTCTGCGCGTTGCCGGTCGATGACGCTCAACCGCCATTCGAGCATCTGGCGCGAGCCGTCGATCGGGCTCCGGAGCACGAGCGGGTGGATGAGCGCGAACAGGACGAATCCGAGCGCCGCGGCGGCGATCGGCGACCCCAGCGCGACGACGAGCACGCGTCGATCGAACCCACGCGTGACCGCGCGGTGCGTGCCGGCATACAGCGCCGCCGCCGCGAACACGAGGAAGACGACGGCGCCGTTGAGCTTCGTCGCCGTCGCTGCGAAGCCCGCGACTCCGACGCCCGCAGCAAGCCACGCGGCGCGCCTCCACTCGTCGGCGCGGACTCGCTGCACGAAGCGAATCGCCAGATCTACGCCGATCAGCACGAAACAAACGAACATCATGTCGGGCATCGCGCGCCGCCCGCATCGCACGAAGAGGTTGTTGAAGGAGAGGAAGAGCACGACGAGGAGGCCGCCCGGCAGACCGCTGAGCCGACACGCAATCACGAACGACGCAGCCGCCGCGAGGAGCGCAAAGGCAACCGAGGTGAGGCGTCCGACTCGGAGCACGTCGGCGCGCGGCACATTGCCCATCGCTTCGTTCGCTTCGCGCGTGATCGAGTACTCCCAAGGATGCTCCGGAATCGCGTCGAGCTTTCCCGTCACCCAAAGCGCGGCGCCGAAGACGAACTTCGCGAGATGCGGTTGGTCGACCGCGAGGCCCGTCGTCCACTCGGGATTCGAGAAATCGCCGCGAACGACATCGCGGAAGTAGCGCGTGTAGTAGAGCCACCAGCTCTCGTCGCCGTGCACGGGAGTGACGTCGAGCCCGTCGAGGAGCGTGAAGCCGAGCCATCCGAACGCGACGACGACGAGCGCGACGGCGATCCATCGTTTCCCGCGTGACTCGGGGAGCGCCTCGCGCAAGCCCCGACGCTCCGGAAGAGACGGGGCGATCGTCGCCGCGCCCTCGGCCACGGCCGACAACGGCGGGCTCGGAAGTGGATCCACGGCGCGATGCTATCGACGCCGCGCGAGGGGGTCAATCTCACGGCACGAGCGGACGCGCCCGCGTTAGAATCCCGGCCATGTGTCGCCTCCGATCGTTGAGGTACCGCGCCACCGCAGCGGTGGCGCTGTCCGCCGTCATCGGCGGATGCGGAAGACGCGTCGCCGAGACTCCGAACGTGATCCTCGTCACGGTCGACACGCTTCGCCGCGACCACCTCGATCTCTACGGGTACGCGCGATCGACTGCTCCGAACGTGACCGCTCTCGCGCGCGAAGGCGTGACGTTCGACGACGCGGTCACTCCCCTTCCGAAGACCGCGCCTGCGCTCGCATCGCTGATGACCGGGCTCTACCCGAGCACGCACAACGTGCAGGTGAACTTCGGCAGCCGGCTCGACGAGAAGTTCACGACGCTGGCCGAGATCCTCTCGCAGCGCGGATTCGACACCGCCGCTTTCGTGTCGAACGTCGTGCTCGCGCGCGCAGGGGAATCGCCGGCCGGGCTCGATCGAGGCTTCAGGGTCTACGACGACGTGCTCACGACGGCCGAGTCGCCCGCGCGAGCGGGCATCTTGGAGCGACGCGCCGCGGCGACCACGGACGCCGCGCTCGCCTGGGTGAGCGTGCGCTCCGGGCAAACGAGCGCCGGGGCACCCGCGAGGCCGCTCTTCCTGTGGGTTCACTACATCGACCCGCACGGGCTCTACGATCCTCCCGAACCGCAACGCTCGCGATTCAAGAGTCCCGCGCCGCGCTGGACCACCGATAGCGACATCGACACCGACGCGCCGGGCCACGTCGGATTCGTGAACCCCGCGAACGTTCTCGACGGCGATCCGAATCGTGCGGCCGGACACGACGTGGCTCTTCACATCGATCGGTACGACGGCGAGGTCGCGTACGCCGACACCGAGATCGGCCGGCTGCTTCGCGAGCTCGAGAGAATCGGGATCGCCGAAGGCGCGCTCATTGTCTTCGCGGCGGACCATGGCGAGAGCTTCGGCGAGCACCATGTCTTCTTCGACCACGGGTTCGACGTCTACGACGAAAACGTGCGCATCCCGCTCGTGATGCGGTTTTCCGGCAAGCTTCCGCGCGGCCGTCGCGTCGCCGGCTCGGCGCAGCTCGGCGACGTGATGCCGACCGTGCTCGAACTCCTCGACGTGCCGATTCCAGCTGCGATCGAGGGAACCTCCCTGGCTCCCACGGCGCGAGGCGGGGCAGCGATCCCCAGCGACCGCGAGATCCACGTCGAAACGAACGAGGGCTCGCTCAGTCTCGGCACGTACCCGCGCGGCGTGCGGACGACGCGATGGAAGTGCGTCGTCACGTTCGAGGCCGGCCTCGTCGAGGGCGAGTATGACGTCGCCGCGCGAGAGCTTTACGATCTGGTGCGCGACCCGCGCGAGACGACGAACGTTTTCGATGCGAACGGGGAGATCGGCCGGACGCTCGAAGGATCGATTCGGCGAATGACGTTTCCACCGAAGCGCGACGTCGCGGCGCAGTCCCTCGCCTACTTCGGCGGGAAGAGCGTCGATCGGCTTGGCGCGGCGATCGACGACTGGCGCGGGCACGGCGGCGCGGGGGGCGCGGGTTCGCTACTGGCGCTGGGCTCGGATGCGGTGCCGGCGATCTCGGCAGCCCTTGCGAGGGAAACCGACGCGAGCCTCGTTGCGGCGGAGGGCCAGGCGCTCCAGGCGCTCGCGACCGGCAAGCAGGCGCGCATCGTTGCGAAAGCGCTTCGCGTCGCGGCGACCGCCGATCGAGACGCGCCCGAAGCGGCGCTGCGCGCGACGTTGCAATCGCTGGCACCACCGAAGGTCATCGCGTCCGTGGGCCCGCTCCTCGAAAGCGACGGAGACGCGCGCGTGCGACGCGCCGCCGTTCGCGTGTTCGATCATCCGGCTCTGCGAGCGGCGCTGCCTCGCGTCGTGCATGCGCTCGATGACCGTGATCCGGGGGTACGCCTCGCCGCCGTCGACGCACTCCTCGCATTTCCGCTACCGCTCGATCGAGCGGAGGCCGCGTCGGCGATGGTCGCGCGACTGAGCATCGAGAACGACGACGCCGATCGGGACGAGCAGGTCATCGGTGCGCTCGTCTCGGCACTGTTCGATTGCTCGGGACGAAACCGGCAGGTGTTTGGGCCTCTCGCGCCGGCGGACGACGGCGGCGCGCCGCCTCCTCTCGATCGAGACGCCGTTCGCCGCGCACTTCCGGCGCTGCGCGCTGCATTCAAGCGTGCCTGACGCCGGTCACGCGGCGGGCCGAGGCAGTCGCGCCGAGAGCCGGATGATTTCGCCCGGGAAAAAGGCCGACGCGATCGCGATCGACGGGATGACGAAGAGGTAGTAGCGATCGAAACGCGGCGAGTCGACGCGCAACCAGTAAAGCGTCGCGAGAAACGTCGCCATGATGAAGAGGATGACGACGCCCCGTCCCGACGGCAGCCGCTCCACTGCCCACGAGATCGCCTCGGATGCGAGGAGCGCGATCATGCCGAAGACGAATACCATGAAGTCGAGCGGGAAGATGTCCCACCGGCCGATCGTGACGTGGTTCTCCGGCTTCCGCTCTCCGTAGAGCGTGCGAGTCCAAACGCGCGACACTCGCTCGCCGATCGTGGGCTCACCCGCCTCGCCGATATGATCGGGATCGGTTGTCGCTTGCGCGTGCGCCACCTGAAGTCGCCACGACAGCATTTTCCACGAGCCGTCGATCGGATGCAGGAGGACGATCGGATTCATGAGCGCGAAGAGGAGGAAGCCGGCGATCACCGACGCGGGCGGTGCGAATACCGACAGGAGGATGCGTGGCCGGTCGACGTAGTGGCCGAAGAATCCCTGCACGATCACGTAGAGGCCCGCCGCGATGAACAGGAAGAAGACAATCGCACCGTTGAGCTTCGTTCCCGTCGCGAGCGCGCCGACGACGGCGACGCCGGCGGCGAGCCACGCAGCGCGTGCGTATTCCTCCGCGTTCAGCCGTCGGACGAACCGCACGATCAGGTCGACTCCGACGAGGACGAAGAAGAGGAGCATCGTGTCCGGCATCGCGCGGCGGCCGCAACGCAAGAAGAGCGGATTGCACGCGAGGAGCAGCACGGCGACGAGCCCTGCAGGAATTCCCGAGATCCGACACGCAATCGTGAACACGGCGGCCGCGGCGAGCAGCGCGAAAATCGCGCTCGTCTCGCGTCCGGCTCGAAGGACGTCGTGATTCGGCATGCGCCCGTCGGCAACGTTCCATTCCGCCGACTTCTTGAAGTCCCAGCGCTCAGTCGGCGCTTGGGCCAGGACCCCGCCGAGCCCGAGAGACAAGCCGAAGACGAATTTCCCGACAGTCGGTTGGTCGACCGCCGCGTCGCTCGTCCACTCGGGGTTCGAGAAATCGAAGCGGACGGCGTGCGCGAAGAAGCGGGAGTAGTAGAGCCACCAGCTCTCGTCGCCGTGAAACGTTTCGGAGTCGATGTTCGTGAAGAGGCGAACGCCGAGGAATCCGAAAACGATCAGGATGGCAACGACCGCGATGACGCGCCCGACCGCCGTCTTCGGGAAGAGACCCAGCAATCGGTCCGGCGACTCGGGCGGCGCCACGCGCGCCGAAATCGCCGGCAGCTCACCGAGCCGAAGTTCGTCCTTCGAATCATCCATCGTGCCCATTGCTATCGGCCGGAAGCTTCCTTCACCCCATGAAATTCTCTCCGCCGGTCCAGACTCACGCGTACGGAGCCAGGCACGACTCCGGCGGATTATTCCCCACGTCCCGGGGCTCGCGCGTGCGCCACCACGCGAGGGTCGCGGGCGGATACAATCGACGCGAGACTTCGCCATGAATCCACGATCAGCACGATTCGTCGTCGCCTTCTCGCTCGCCGCTTCGGCGACGGGCTGCGGGCGCACGTACGCGCCGCCGAAGAACGTGCTC
This sequence comes from Planctomycetota bacterium, assembly GCA_016178505.1. Lineage (GTDB taxonomy): Bacteria > Planctomycetota > JACOTG01 > JACOTG01 > JACOTG01 > JACOTG01. The sequence goes on along the minus strand of JACOTG010000087.1, from coordinate 8,986 downwards.
CTCGTCTCCGTCGATACGCTGCGACGCGACCACCTCGAGCTGTACGGCTATGCGCGGCGCACGATGCCGCACGTGACCGCGCTCGCAGCGCAAGGCATCACGTTTGACGACGCCATCACGCCGCTGCCGAAGACCGCGCCGTCGCTCTCGACGCTGATGACGGGTCTCTATCCGCAAACCCACGGCGTTCGCGTGAACGTCAGCGATCGCCTCGACGCGAAGTTCACGACGCTGGCCGAGGTCTTGCGCGACCATGGATTCCGCACCGGGGCCGTCGTGTCGAACCAGGTACTCGTGCGAGAGCAGCTGAACCCGGTCGGCTTGGACCAAGGCTTCGAGACGTACGACGACGCGCTCGACACGCCGGAGGGCCGGCGCCGCCAAGAGATCCTCGAGCGACGCGCGAAGCCGAACACCGACGCCGCGTGCGCGTGGCTGCGCGCCAACGCGAATCGCGGCGGCAAGCCGTGGTTCTTCTGGGTTCATTACATCGACCCGCACGGGCTCTACGATCCGCCCGAACCGTACCGCTCGCGGTGGAAGAGCAGCGCGATGCGACCGATCCCTCTCTTCGAGCTGACGGCCGACCCTCCACCTCGACCGCTACGACGGCGAGATCGCATACGCCGACGACGAAATCGGCCGTCTCCTCTCGGCGCTCGACGAATCGGGGCGCGCGAACGACACGCTCGTCGTCTTCGTCGCCGACCACGGCGAGAGCTTCGGCGAGCACGGCATCTACTTCGAGCACGGCTACGACGTCTTCGACGAGAACGTCCGCATCCCGCTCGTGATGCGCAGCCCGACCGCGCTGCCCGCAGGGCGTCGCGTCTCGGGCGAGGTGCAGATCGGGGACGTCCTGCCGACGGTGCTCGATCTCCTCGGGCTTCCCATTCCGAGAGTCGAGGGACAGTCGCTCGTCGATGCCGCACGCGGCACGAAGGCGATCGACGACGACCGCACGATCCCGATCGAGACGAACGAAGGCCGAGACTCTCTCGGCACGCTTCCACGCGGCGTTCGAGCGCATCGTTGGAAATGCGTGATCACGTACGAGCGCGAGGAAGGCGCGGACGATCCCAAGGTTGGCTATCGCGATCTCTTCGACCTCGAGCGCGACCCCGGCGAGCAGAAGAACCTCTTCGATCCGAACGATGCGCGATCGAAGGCGATGGAATCGAAGATCGTCAACGTCGCGTTTCCGACGCCGAAGGCTCTGGCACTCCAGGCGATCGGATATGCCGGCGGCAAGTCGCTCGTGAAGGCCGCGAAGGCCTTCGAAGCCTGGCACTCCGCGGGCGGCGCCGGCGGCGCGGCGGCCGTCGTCGCGATCGGCGACGGCGTGTTCCCGACGCTCCGCGAATGGATCGCGCGCGAGACCGACGCGAAGCTCCTCGCACTCGAAGGCGAATCGTTCCGAGGTTTCGCGGGCAACGGCCCCGTCGTCTTCCTCGTGGATGCGTTGCGCACGGCGGTGGCGAACGGCCGCGAAGCGAACGAGGCCGAGATCCGTCGATCGCTTCAGGCGATGCCGCCCGAGTCGGCCGTCGCGTCCGTCTCCCGAATTGCCGCGCTCGACAACGACGCCCGCATGAAGGCCGCTGCCGCGCGCGTGCTCGAGTGCCCGGCGCTGCGCCCCGCGATCGTCGACCGGCTCGCCGTCGAAAACGAGTCGGCCGAACGCCGCGACGCCGTCGTGCTCGCGCTCTGCGCCGCACTCGCGGGATCGTCCCCGACCGACGAGGCCCTCCGCGATCTCGTCCGCGCCGACCACACCGCCCCGGACCGCGACACGGTTCGCCGCGCGCTCGCCGCGCTGCAAAAGCCGCAGTGATTTTTTCGCAGCAACGATAGCCTCGATGGAGACGTACCTTGAGACGCGAGCACGGGGCACACAACGAGAGTGACTCAGGACGAACCGGTGACGTCGAAAAGAATCAGCGACGCCGACGCGAGGCAGCGCTTCATCGAGTGCGCGGCCGAGCATCGTCACGCTCTCTACGGGTTCGCGCGCCAGTGTCTTCGGGACGCAGCGAGTGCGGAGGACGTCGTGCAGGAAACCTACGTTTCGGCGATGCGCGGCTTCTCGCCGGCCGACCCGCCGCGGGATCTTCGCGCGTGGCTCTTCACGATCCTCGTGCGGCGCGTGCTCACGCACAACCGCGACCTCGCGCGTGAGGCCGGCCGCATCGAGCTTCGCTCCGACCTCGACGACGTGACGCGGCGCTCGGCTGCTCGATTCGACGGAAACGTCGAGCGGGCACTCGAGGACACATCGGATCCCCTCAAGCGGGCGATCTCGCGTCTCGCGCCCGTGCAGCGCGCCGTCTTCTGGTTGCGTGCGATCGATGAGTTCGACTACCGCGAGATCGCCGACTGGCTCGGCATCCCCGTGGGCACCGCGACGAGCCACGCGACACGCGCGAGAGAGCAGCTTCGCCGCGAGCTCGGCTCGTGGCGGTTCGCCTCGGGAAACGGAATCGAGAAAGGCTAGCGCCATGCGATGCACGGAGGTTCGCGCTCAGTTGGATGCGCTCGTCGACTCGCGACTCGATGCCGCGACGGGATCGGACATCGAGGTCCACGTCGAATCGTGCCCCGAGTGCCGTCGCCTTCTCGCCGAGATGCGCACCGTCGACGACGACGTGAGAGGTCGACTGCGTGCCGAGCGCATGCCGGACGACGCCTGGTCCCGGATCGAGGCGCGCCTGCAAACCGAGCCCCGGCGCACGCTCGTGCCGCGACGCTTTGCGACGCGAGTGGCCGCTCTCGCCGCGGCCGCGTGTCTGGTCGCCGCCGTCCTGTGGATCGTGGACTCGAGCGGCGCGACGAGCCTCGCCGCGGCCGCCGTGCGCGATCACTTGAGCTACGAGAAATCGCGTGACCTCGGACCGGGCGCCGCTCGCACGATCGAGGAGGCCGAGGCTCTTCTCGAAAATCGCCTCGGTCTGACGGTTGGCATCCCCAAGCTCGGCGATACGTGCGGCGTCGACATGCAGTTCGTCGGGGCGCGTCCGATCGGAGATGCGTCGGCGCCCGCCGTCCAGGCGTTCTTCACCTGCTGCGGCCGGCCCGTGTCCGTGATCTTCACGCGCGACGCCGCCGTCACCGATTGCCAATCGATGCAATGCGTCTGCGGCGAGAACGGGCTGCAGATGTGCACGCTCGTCCGCGGCGATCTTCGCGCCTTCTTCGTCGCCCGAGATCACGTCCCGAGCGAGTTGGCTTCCCAGTTCTAGAGCAAACGAGCGTCGCGCCGGCGATCGAATTCCACTCTAACGAACTCTAGGCAAGCGTCCCGTCGACGCTCGCATTTCACTTTCACGAACTCTAGGCAAGCGTCCCGTCGAAGGTCGCATTTCACTTTCACGAACTCTAGGCAAGCGTCCCGTCGAAGGTCGCATTTCACTTTCACGAAAGGATGGATTCCATGCCCACGAAAGTCGCCGTCCTCACGTTCCTCGTCGTCTTGCTTGCGATCGGCCTCGCGCCGAACGCCGTCGCCGTCGCGGCCGATGGCTCGTGTGAGGTGCGCTGCAGCGCGCCGCCGGAGTGTCCGCCGGATTGCTGCTGCTGTCCGTGCCCGCTCTGCGGCGGCGACGACTGCATCGTCTGCGACGCGATTCGGTGCGCGATGATCGCGCTCCGCCACGCGCGCGAGACGAAGCCGGCTCCCGCACCGAGCGCAAAGCCCGCCTGCGACCTCGGCGGATGCTGCGGCCAGACGCGATCCTGAACGACGAACGACTCTGCCCTGCGCGGCGGGCCCCGACTCAGGAGCCCGTCGCGCGGCGGCGCTCGGCGTCCTTTTCCTGGCGGATCGATTCGATGGTGAGGCGCACGCCCCAGTCGAGCGGCGTTGCAGGCATCCAGCCGACGGCAGCTTCGAGCGACGTCACGTCGGCTTGCTGTCGCATGACCTCGGCGGCGCGATATGGGAGCGCGCCGAGATTCGGGCGCGGCGCGGAAGGCACGATGGCGCACGCCACGTCGACGAGATCCCGCAGGCGCGTCGCGACTCCGGTCCCGACGTTGAGCGTGCGTCCGGCGAGCTCGGGTCGCGCGCCGATTCTCATCAGTGCCTCGGCAACGTCGTCGACGTAGACGAAGTCGCGGGCCTGCTCGCCCGCGGTCATGTCGAGCACGCGACCGTCGACGATCGCCTGAAGAAGCGACGGCACGATGAACCGGCCGGACTGGCCCGGCCCGTACGGTTGGAAGATCCGCGCCACGATGACCGGCCAGCCCAGCGAGCGCTGGTATGCGAGCGCGAGATCCTCCGCCGTCGACTTCGACGCGGCATAGGGGCTGCCGGGCCGGCGGTGCGCGTCCTCGCGGAACGGCGCCTCGCCGTCCCCATAGACTTCGGCGCTCGACGCGAGCACGAACGCCGAGCACCCGCTCTTCTCCACCGCGCGAAGGACGCCGAGCGTTCCGACGACGTTCGCGCGAACGATGGCTGCGGGATCGCGCGGATCTCGTGACGCATCGACGTTCGCCGCGAGGTGGAAGACGACGTCGAACGGACGGTCACCGAGCACGCGCCGAAGCGCGTCGTCGTCCGTCACGTCCGCCGCGATCGGCGCCACGCCTCGCGGGGGCGGCTCGACCGGCGAGGCGCCGATGAGCGCGGTGACGCGCGCGCCCTCGGACACGAGCCGTGTGACGACGTGCCGACCGACGAAGCCGCGCGCGCCCGTGACGAGCACGCGCCGATCGCGATAGCCGAGCCCGCTCACGCGCCACGGCTCCGGAAGTACTCGCGGTACCACTCGACGGTCTCGCCGAGGGCGTCGCGCAGCGTGAACCGCGGCTTCCATCCGAGGCGCTGCCGCGCCTTCTTCGCCGAGAGGTATTGGTGCTTGATCTCGCCGCTCGCCTCGTTCCGGACGTCGAGTTCGAGCTTCGACTTCATCACCGTCAGAACCTCGCGCGCGACGTCGAGGACGGATAGCTGAGTCTCGTTCGAGAAGTTGAACGCCTCGCCGTGGAGCGCGCGGTCGTCCATCTTTTCGGCGAGCGCGACATACGCGAGCACCGCGTCCTTCACGAAGAAGTAGTCGCGCACGTACGAGCCGTCCGAGCGAATCACCGGGCGCTCGCCGCGGATCACCGAGCGAATCGTGCCGGGGATGATGCGGTTCCAGTTGAGGTCGCCGCCGCCGTAGAGGTTGCCGCAGCGCGTGATCGCCACGGGCGAACCGTAGGTTGCGTGGTACGCCGTCGCGATGAGGTCGGCGCACGATTTCGACACGTCGTAGGGGTGGCGCCCGCGAAGCGGAGTCGACTCGTCGTACGGCAGCTCGTCCGAGTCGCCGTACGCCTTGTCGCTCGACGCGATCACGATGCGCTTCACGGTGGGGACGCGACGGCACGCCTCGAGGAGATTCCACGTCCCCTTCACGTTCGCCTCGAACGTCGAGCGCGGATTGCGATTCGCGATGCCGACGATCGTCTGCGCGCCGACGTGGAAGACCGTTTCGATTTCGAATTCGTTGATCGCCCGCTCGAGGCAGTCGAAGTCCTCGAGCGCGCCATGGACCTGAGAGATCCGCTCGAGGGTGCCCGAGCGCCGCAGCTCCGAGCCCGGCACGTCGTCGCGAACGAGGGCGACCACGTCGGCCCCGCGACCGACGAGGTCGCGCACGAGCCACGATCCGAGGAATCCCGTCGCGCCCGTCACGAACACCGGCCGATCCTGCCAGCGCCAAGCGGGCGCGCTCTTCTTCGCCGCGCTCGCCATCAGTGGCTCCACACGCGCCACTCGGGGTGGCCCGTTTCCCAGACCTTGTTGAGCATCTGGAGATCACGATACGTGTCCATGCATTGCCAGAAGGTCTGCAGCTTGTAGATCGCCAGCTCGCCGTCGGAGGCGAGGCGCGAGAGCGGCTGTCCCTCGAACGTGCAGCGCTCGTTGTCCTCGACGTAGTCGAAGATGCGGCGGTCGAAGACGAAGAACCCGCCGTTGATGAAGCCGGATCCGGTCTGCGGCTTCTCACTGAACTCGCGCACCGTGTCGCCGTCGACGAGCAGCTCGCCGAACCGGCTCGGCGGACGCACGCCCGTGACCGTGCCGATCTTTCCGTGAGATTTGTGGAACGCGAACAGCTTCCGCACGTCGAGGTTCGCCACGCCGTCGCCGTAGGTGAGCATCAGGTACTTCGTGTCGATGTACTTCTCGATGCGCTTGAGGCGCGCGCCGGTCATCGCCTCGGGGCCCGTCTCGGCAAACGTGATCGTCCATCCCTTCTCGAGCGGCGTGCCGTGCATCTCGATCTTCGGCGCCTCGCCCATCGTGATCGTGAAGTCGCGCCCCATGAGGTCGTAGTCGAGGAAGTACTTCTTGATCACGTCGCCCTTGTAGCCGAGGCAGAGCACGAAGTCGGTGAAGCCCGCGTGGGCGTAGATCTTCATGATGTGCCAGAGAATGGGCCGGCCGCCGATTTGCGCCATCGGCTTCGGCTTCAGCTCGGTCTCCTCGTGCAGGCGGGTGCCTTTGCCGCCGCACAAGATGACGACCTTGGCTCTGGCGTCGACGCGCGGCTGCGCGATTCCGTTTCGCCGCTTAGCCACGGTCGATGACTCCGCGGTCGCCGACGTCAGCTCTTGGTTGCGCGAGTTCGCTTGGCGATCTTTTCATGTCCGATGCCCCCTCTGAATCGAAACGCGAACATGTTGACGAGGAATTCGAGCACGGTCGAGACGCGCACGTGCGACGAGCCCTTTTCTCGCTGGAGGAACGTCACGTCGACGTCGGCGACGCGGAACCGCCGCTCCTTGCAGCCGATCATGATCTCGGCGTCGAGGAACCAGTCGCGCGACTCGGGTCGGATCGATTCGTACACCTCGCGTCGCATGACCTTCGGGCTTCCGTTGATGTCTCGATATCGCACGAAGTAGAGCACGCGGAAGAGCCCGTTGTAGACGGCAGACTGCAACTTTCGCAGCGGGCCGTCGCCGCGAACGATTCGGTTGACTTTGGCGAGGTCGCAGTCGGGGTCGAACGCGCGCTTCACGACCGCGATCACGTCCGCCGGCGCGATCTGTCCGTCGCCTCCGAGATAGCCGACCCATGCGCCGCGCGCCGACGCGAGCCCCTGCAGGATCCCGTAGCCGAATCCTTGATTGACCTCGACGCGCACCTTTCGAACGCGCGCGTTCGCGCGCGAAAGCTCGTCGATGATCGCGCCCGTCTTGTCGCGCGAGCCGTTGTCGACGAGCACGAGCTCGTAGTCGATGGCAGCCGCGTCGAGCGCAGCGCAGAGTGCAGACGCGACGGCGCGAGCGCCGGCTTCTTCGTTGTAGAGCGGGATCACCAAGGAAAGCTTCGGGTCGGGCATTCAGGCCGCGGATTCTAAGGAGCGGCCGACGACGCGCCAAGCCTTAGTTCTGACGCGCGCCGTCGAACACACCACGCGCGGCAGTCTTTCACCAAAGCGACGACGTGCGCTCCGCACGGCACGTTCGCCGCCGACGCGGACGCGTAAGCGGGAAAAATGTTCCAGGCACCGTATGCGTCAGTTATTCACCGCTTCGGTCGCGCGCGAACGGCAGCACGCGCGATCGACTCCGTCGCGGCGGCGTAAGTGGGAAAAATGTTCCAGGCTCCGTATGCGTCGGTTATTTCGGGATGGGTTTTTCTAGGAGGGGTGGCGGGGGGGGTTGGGAGTCGCCGAGGTAGCCGATGGCGCGGAGGGTTGCGGCTGTCGCGGGGGTGACCGTCGTGCGGCGGTCGGGAATGAATGGGGCGCGGCTCACGAAGCGGCTGAGCGTGCGCGACATCTCGGATTTCTCCTCGCCTCGATCGAGCGAGCGATCGTGCTGCTCGCCGGGATCCGCCCCGAGATCGTACAGCTCCTCCGCGTTGTTCGACGGACCCGGAATGCGAATGAGCTTCATGTCGCCGTGACGCTCGGAGCGCCACTTCCCGGCGATCCCCGGAACGCTCGTGCGGTAGTTCTTGAGGCCGGCACGCGACGGCTCGAGCGGCCGGCTCTCGGCGAACGCGAGGCGACGCGGCTGCTGGCCGTCGATGAGCGGCAGCAGCGTTTCGCCCTCGACGCGCCCCGGCGGCAGCGCAAGGAGGTCCATCACCGTCGGGTACACGTCGATCTCGCGCGCGACCTCCGCCACGTCCTTGCGCTCCGGAAAGAGCTTCGGGTTCGACAAGATCAGCGGGACGTGGAGGATCTCCTCGTAGACCGTCGCATCGTGGTTGAACCAGACCTTGTGCTCGCCGAACGCTTCGCCGTGGTCCGCCGTGTAGATGACGAGCGTGCCGTCGCACCGCCCTGTCTTGTCGAGGCCCGCAACGAGGCGCCCGATCTGGTCGTCGACGTACGCGATCTCGCCGTCGTACGCCGCCTTCAAGTACTCGACGTCCTCCGGGCGCAGGTGCTGCGACTCGAAGTCGAACATCCATTCCTGCGGATAGCCCTGACCCGGCTTCCAGTTCGTGCCCTCGAGGAAGCCGGGCGGGCGCGTCGCGAACTTCTCGTCGAACGGCGGCGGAGGCTCGTAGGGCGCGTGCGGCTCCATGAACTGGACGAAGAGGAACCACGGCGCGTCGCCTTGCGCGCCGATCCAGTCGAGCGCGCGCGTCACGGTGTCCGTCGCGGTGCGCGTGTCCTCGTACGTCGTCATGCCCTGGCCATAGCCGTACTGCGTGAGGAGCAGCGGATGATTGTGGAAGCCCGCGGTGCGATAGCCCGCGTTCGCGAGAGTCTCCGCGATCGTCGTGCACTCCGGCGCGAGCGTCGAGATGTGATCGCGCACGCCGGGAGTCTGCGGGTGGAGCCCGGTGAAGAGCGACGCGTACGAGCCCTGCGAGAACGACGCCTGCACGTCCGCGTGCCGGAAGAGGACGCCGTGCGACGCGGGCGCGTCGGCGTTCGGCGTCGTTCGCCGCGGATAGCCGTAGCACGAGACGTGGTCCGCGCGCTCGGTGTCGACGACGACGAGGAGCACGTTCATCTTCGACGCCTTG
>JACOTG010000148.1 GCA_016178505.1 Planctomycetota bacterium | reverse complement strand
CTTCACCAGCGTGAGGCCGGAGAGCGAGTCCGTGGACATCGTCATTTCGGAAACGCCGAACGTCGTCCTGCAATTCGTCGACACTACGGCAGCGCCGGTCTCCGGAGTCCGGATCGGGCTTGGCCGGTCCGACGTGCCGATTCCGTTTTCTGTCGATGGACGCAGCGAGGCGGACGGAGTCTGCCGAATTTGGGCGCCGGAGGGTGCATTCGGGATGGGTTTTTCCGAGTCTCGGTGGAAGCGAATGGAAGGAGATCCGCCGGCCGCCGTGGAGGGCGGGATGAGGTTGCTCGTTCCGCCCGTTGGTGTGCTCGCACGGACGATCGTCATCGTGGAGCGCGAGGTCTTCACCGTTCGCGTCATCGATGCGACGACGAAGGCGCCGATCGAAGAGTTCGCCCTCCTCGTGTCGCCGGCACGGCCAGTCAAGCCGCTGATGCACGTGGCTCTCGATCCATCGATGCTTCGGGGATCTCGTCCGGGCGGAGCGACGACGTACCCGCTGCTTTGCAGCGGCCCGTTTCCCGTCCAACGAATCGTCTCGGTGAAGGCGCCCGGCTATCGGCAAAAGGATGTCGACGCCTTCGTGTCGCCCGGCGATGAAGTCGACGTCGCGCTCGAGCGAACGAAGCCGCTGCGGGTCCGCGTGCTCTCCGAGACGAGTGCGCGGCTCTCGGGAATCGCGGTTCGGGTTCGAGCGCTGGCGAACGACAGCGGGGCGATTCTGATGGCGGCCGGGCTCGTCGACTCCGGGACGACGGACTCGAACGGACTCTTCGAATCGACTGGCTGGGAGGAGGGTGTCGCCGGAATCGAGGTCGCAGACGAACGACAGTTCTTCGTGCGGCCCGTCACGGTCATGCTCCCGGCGCCGTCGGACGAAATCGTCGTACGGCTCGATCGCCGTAGCGCCGTCGAAGGGCACATCCTCGGCGATCATCCCGAGGCTGCGGATCTCGTGCTCGTGAACTCTGCCGGTCACGCGCTTCCGGCAGTTCAGCGAGGTGCGGCGTATCGCGTCGACCGCGTGCCGCCGGGAAGCTATCGCCTCGCGTCGCGCTCAATGCTGAAGCGATGGATTTACTCGATCGATTCGCAAATCGAAGTAGGCATCCCCGTGGAGGTCCACGCCGGCGCCGTCACCACCGTCGATGTGCCTTGGCAATCGGCAGCAACGAGTCGCGTGACGGGAGTCGTCGAGGGGCTCGACTCCACGAGGCATCATTGGATCACGCTCGTGCCGCCGCCGGCGCGGACTCCGAAGCCGCGCGAACCGCTGCGCGCATTTTTCGTCGACAACGAGGCGCGCTCGATCATCGGCAGTCACGGCGACTTCGTGCTCGAGGGCGTCACGACCGGCGAGTGGATCGCGTGCGTTCTCACGGAGGTCGCCGGATCTCGGTCGTTGAGCTTGTGCGAGCCGGTCACCGTGCGGGTTGGCGAGCCGCTTCGCCTCACGTGGATGCCGGGCTATCTGGTTCGTGCGCCGGAATCGAAGGCCACGATGTCGAGCCTGAAGTGGAAGTCCTCTCCACAGCTCTTCTGGTACGTGTGGGAGGATCTCGGCCCGCGCGTTCCGCTCGCGCCCGGCGTCTACGAGTGCTGGTCGACGCTCGGTCCCGACGGCGACGTCGACATCGTCGCCGGCCGATCGACCGTTCTTCGCTGAGCCGCCGGCGCGTCAGCGCAACGTCACGTTGCACGTGCCGTGGAGGACGCCTTGCTCGTCGCGCGCGAGCGCGATTGCGGGGTAGTCGTTGTCCTTCGCCCACTGGCGCCAGTACGGCGTCATGCGCGGGTCGTCGTCGAAGACGATCTCGAATCGGCGCGACGCGCCTCCCGGAGTCGTGACCGCGACGTGCACGTGCGCGGGGACCCACCGCTGGTCGCCGGCGTTGGCCGGCACGCTCGAGCGCGGCTTCGGATAGCCGCCCGGGCGAACGGATCGAAACTCGTAGCGCCCGCCGTCGTCGGTCGCGATCCAGCCGGCCAAGCGCGCGTTCGCTTCGTCGATCGTTCCCTCGCGTGTGTAGAGACCGCTCGCGTCGGTCTGGAAGACGTGGACGACGACGCCCGCGATCGGTTTGCCGGAGGCGTCGCGCACGGTGCCTTGGACGACGAGCGGCTCGCCGGGCTCGCCGGCCGGCGCGAGCGTCGCGCGACCGCGAAACGGATGCGCCGCGAGGACTCGTCGCGCCTTCCACGAGTACGCATTCACTTCGACCTCGGGGCGTGACACGGCGCGCTGGATCTCGATGCGAACGGTCTCGTCGTCGTCGGGGAATCCACCGGCGGCATCGAGGAGGGACTCGAGCGCGAGGTCGCCGCGTCCGATGGCCAGCTTCTCGCGCCCACGGTCGAGGAGATCCGTCGCCCACTTGGGTCGGCTCGCTGCCGGAGCTTCGCCCATTCGGTCGAGGAGCTTCGCGAATCGCGCGTCGGCGCGAACGGCCGCGAAGTCCGCGTCCTTCTCCGCCATCGTTCGCCCTCGCCAGCCGGCGTCGATCGCGCGGCCGAGCGTGTCGAGCGATTTCTCCGCGTCGCCCTTGATCGACCAAGCGCATGCGAGGTTGTAGAGCGCCGTTCGGCGGCGGTCGGGGAACGCGGCGGCCCGCTCGTGAATGGGGACCGCCTCGTCGATCTTGCCCTGCATGTGCAGGGCGAGGCCGAGCTGGTACCACGCGGCGCCGTCGTCCGCATTCGCAGTCGTGAGCTGTCGCGCGATTTCCGCGACCGACTTCCAATCGCCGTGTCTGCCGTCGGCAATGATCTCCTGGAGGCGGCGCCCGCGGTCGTCGAGAAGCGGCGACCAATCGCCATACGAATCCACGAGCGTCGGCTCCGGCTGCCAGCGATAGTTCATGTGAGCGGCGACCGACTCCGCGCTCTTCCGGCCGAGGAGCTTCGCGACGACGTGGAGCGCGCCGTCGATGCCGCACGCGATGGTGCCGGCGACGACGATCGATCCATGGTCGACGACGCGAGGATCGCCGGCGCCTCGTCCGTTCGACGCGGCTTCGCTCGCTTCGATGAGTCCCGCCTTCCCGAGCACGCCGCGGCCGCTGCAGACCGACATCACCACCTTTGCGTGCTTCGACGTCTCGACGACCCAGCGCACGAACGCCTCGTCGCGCTCCAGGACTTGCGTCGCGCCTCCCGGGATCACGAGCACGTCGAGGGATGGGCAGTCGGCGATCGTGAACCGCGGCTCGACGACGACGTCGCCGAACGCCAGCACTTTGGCCGACGAAGGCGCGACCGTGACGATCTCGAACCACGGCACGTCGTCGATCTCCGACGATTCCGCCGCTTGGGCGAGCACTTCCGTCGGGCCCGAGAAATCGAGGAGCTCGACCCCCTCGTGCACGACGATCCCGACACGCAGCGTCCGAAACCCGCGCACCGCGGAATCCTCGCCGCGCGCCAACGCCCCAACGCCGATCGCCACGAAAACAACTGACGCATACGGAGCCTGGATCATTTTTCCCACTTACCTTTTCTCGTGATGTTCTGCGGAGCGGAACTCAGCGCATCGTGACGTCGCAGGTGCCGTGCAGGACGCCGGACTCGTCGCGCGTGAGCGAGATCACGGGGCTTTCGTTTTCGCGGGCCCACTGCTGCCAACGCGGAGTCATTCGCGGGTCGTCCGCGAACACGAGCTGGAAGCGCCGAGTGCTCCCGCGCGCCGCGACCTCGATGTGCACGTGCTCCGGAATCCAACGTTCGTCGCCCGCGTCGGCGGGCACGTCGGATCGCGGCTGCGCGTAGCCGCCCGGCCGCACGGATCGAAACTCGTAGCGGCCGTTCGCGTCGGTCGCGACCCAACCGTTCAAGCGCGCGTTCGGCTCGTCCATCGCCTTCGCCGGCGTGTATCGGCCGCTCGCGTCCGCGTGGAAGACGTGGACGACGGCGCCGGCGATCGGCTTGCCGCGAGGGTCGCATACGGTGCCCGTGACGACGAGCGGATCGCCCGGCTCGTCCGGCAGTGAAAGCGCCACGTGTCCGCAGAACGGGTGCGACGCGAGAATGCGCCGCGCTTTCCATGTGAGCTCGCTCGGCTCGACGTCCCGCCTCGCGAGTGTGCGTTGAATCTCGTCGCGGGCCGTGTCGTCGGTCGCCGACGGTGAGAGCGCGGCCGCGACAAATCCATCGAGCGCGGCGTTCGGATTTGCTTTCGCGAGACTCTCTCTCGCCGCCGCGAGGACGTCCGACGCCCACGATGGGCCCGCGACTCCCGGCGGGCCCATGCGATCGAGCAGTCGTGCGAACCGCGGATCCGCGCGCACGCTCGCGAGGTCGCCGTCCTGCTCGGTCATGGAGCGCCGCAGCCAGCCCGCGTCGACGGCACGGCCCAGAGTCTCGAGCGCCTTCTCCTTGTCCCCCTCGAGCGCGACGGCGCACGCGAGATTGTAGAGAGCCGGCGCTCGTTTCGCGCCGAGCGCCGCCGCGCGTTCGTGGAAGGGGATCGCCTCGTCGATCTTCTTCTGCATGTGGAGTGCGAGGCCGAGCTCATAGCACGCGACGCCGTCGTTCGGATCCGCGGCGATGATTCGGCGTGCGACGTCCGCGAGCCCGGCCCAGTCGCGACGACGCCGATGGGAGGCGAGCTCCTGCTGCATCCGGCCGCGCTCGTCGAGGAGCGGCGACCAATCGGTGTACAACTTCTCGAGCTTCGGTCCGGGCTGCCAGGGATGCTCGAGATAAGCGGCCACCGCCTCCGCGTTCTTGCGACCGCACAGCTTCGCGACGACGTGCAGCGCCCCGTCGATGCCGCAAGACACGCCGCCGGCAGTGACGATCGTCCCGCTGTCGACGACGCGCTCGCTCACGCCGCGGATGTTCTTTCCCGCCGTCGACAGTTCCGAGATGAACGAATGGGTCGTGGTCGCCTCGCGACCGTCGAGGAGCCCGGCCTTCGCGAAGGTGAACGCCGCATTGCAGACGGACAGCATGACCTTCGCGTGCGTCGCCGTCTCCGTGAGGAAGCGCAGGAACTCCGGGTTCGCGAGAGCCCCGGTCTCGCCGCCCGGGACCACGAGCACGTCGAGGGGCGGGCAGTTCCGCGGCGTGAAGCGCGGCTCGAGAACGACGCTGCCGTTCGTCGACACCGGCCCCTCCGTCGGGCAGACGGTGAGGATCTCGAACCACGGCACGTCGTCGACTCCGGCTTGCCCTTTCGCGGCGTCGAACACTTCGGTCGGGCCGGCGAAGTCGAGGAGTTCCACGCCTTCGTACACGACGATGCCAACACGAAGCGTGTGGAAGGGCGGGTTCGCCTCGTCGGCGTTTCCGGTTGCGGCGATCATCGACGACAGCGCGAGACAGGCGAGCGCGCGCTGGGCGCGGATCGAAGGAAGCATGGTCGTTCTCCGTGTCATTCGTGACGGGGTTCGGAAGGCGACGCGAGGCGCGCCCGGAGTCGCGCGGCTCCGGTGGCGTCGCCCGTCGCGTCGCGGAGCGTCGCATCGAGATCCAAGAGCTCGTGGTACCGCGGCGACTGCGCGGGATCCTCGTGGTCGGCGTCGAACAAGTCCTCCGCCTGCCGGCACGCGTCGAGCGCGGCGGCGGCGTCTCCGATCGTCGCGAGCGCTCGCGCCTTGTCGGCGAGGATTTCGCCCGGCCATCCGGGATACTTCCTTCCCATGTCGCCGAGCTGGGCGATCGCGCGTTCGAACCATTCGTCGGCTTCCGCGCGCGCGGCGGCGCCGTCCGCGAGAAGGAGCGTTTCGCCCATCGCGGCGTAGTAGGTGGCGCGCGTCGGTGCGTTCGGCGCGAAGAGCCGCTCGGCCATCCGCACGGCTTCTTTCTGGATCTCCGCGGCGCCCGATAGCTTTCGATGAGCGCGCGCGAGTCCAAGCAGGCTCAGCGCGTCCGCGACGCTTTGGCGGTCCGCGACGCCCATGGCGCGGTACGTCTCGAGGGCGTCGCTCAAGTGGCCGTCGGCTTCCTCGAAGCGACCGAGCTTCGCGTAGAGGCGGCCGAACGCGACCTTCGTACGCGCGAGGGCGCCCGCGTCGCCGCCCACTTCGCGCGGCAGGAACTTCTCCATCTCGGCGAGCCTCGCCGCGAGGAGGTCACGGCGCTCTTTCGGTTGCGAGTCGAGCTCCAAGATCATGTTGAGGAGCACGTCGTTCGTTTTCTCGGCGGCATTGTGAGCCGCGAGCGTTTCGTTGCGCGAGGAGCGCAGGCGCACGGCGTCGACGACGGAGATCGTCGCGATGGCGAGGACCGCCACGAACGCGACCGCGAGCCCCGCGACCAACCGCGGCTGGCGTTGCGCGAGACAGCGCACGTCGAACGCGAGGCCCGCGCGCGCGGCGCTCGGACGTTCGCCGCGGAGGCAGCAGGCGATGTCGGCGTCGAGATCGCGCACGGAGGCGTAGCGCTCGTCGCGGTTCTTGCGGAGCGCCTTCAAGATCACGGCCTCGACGTCACGCGGGACCGTCGGGTCGACGCGGCGCGGGCGAATCGGCTCGACCTCCTCGACGGCGCGGAGGAGTTGCGCGAGGGACAGGTCCGGATCGTAGGGACTCGACGCGGTGAACGCTTCGTAGAGGAGGACGCCGAGGCTGTAGACGTCCGCGCGCGCGTCGACCGTCGCGGGATCGCCGGCGATCAACTCCGGCGCCGCGTACGCCGGGGTGCCGAGGAGCTGCGTGCCGAGCGTGACGCGCGCGGAGTCCCTCGAAGGCTCCGAGAACGTTTTCGCGATTCCGAAGTCGAGGATTCGAGGTCGATCGCGACGATCGACGAGCAGGTTCGACGGCTTGAGATCGCGGTGGACGACGCCGCGATCGTGCGCGTGCAGGACGGCGTCGCAGACCGCGCGGAAGTGCGTGAGGATGTCGGCGGTCGGACGCCGCCGGCCTCCCGCCCACGCCCAACTGGTGAGCGGCTCGCCGTCGATCCATTCCATCTCGAGGAGGATCTCGTCGTCCGCGACGACGGGTCGCGCGCGGACGATCGCGGGGTGGTCGAGCCGGTCGAGGATCTCGAGCTCGCGTTCGAGACGGGCGCGGGACGCGGGGCCGCCGTGGATGCGCTTCAGCGCGACCACGCGCGCGTCGGCGCTGACGCAGCGATAGACGACGCCTTGTCCGCCGCGTGCGCACGGCGCCAGGATCGTGTAGCCGCCGATCTGGCCGAGCGGCGGGGCGGCGTCGGCGCCTTGCGCGCGACGTCGCCATGCATCGTCGTCGTGGAACCCGAATGCGCCCAGATCGTCCTCGAGCCTCGGATCTCGGGTCGACTCGGACGTCGGGTAGGTCGCCGGCGTGCGCTCCGGCGTGGTTCGTTGCGGCTTCATCGACGAGGAATACCGGGATCTCTCGCCCGTTGTGACACCGCGGACGAGAATTCGGGCCGCGTCATCGGTTCGCGTGCTTGGCCAGGCGCTCGAGCGTTCGATCGATGTCGATGTCGGCGCCGGCGTGAGCGAACGCGTCGATGAGTCGGCGAGCGCGTGCGACGTCGCCGGTCGCGTGGATTTCGAAGATCTCGCGAACGAGCGATCGCGCCGCTTCGAAGACGCGGCCCGCGTCGATCTGCCAGCGATCGGTCTTCGGGTCCAGTGCGATCGCGCGCTCGCGGCGCAGCCATCCGAGGATGAGCCGCGACGCCGCTTCGTGCGGAGCCGGCGCCTTGCCGTCGATTGCATCGCGAAGCGCGCGGAAGCTCATGAGCACGAGCATCGCCGCCATCTCCGGCGCGATCTCCCGAGGCTCGTCGCGTCGCTCGACGAGCCACGCGTGCGCCAGAGTGCCGAGGAGGTCCGCTTTCGCGATGACGAGCGGATCGTGAAGGTCGCCGAAGCACTGCTCGAGGCTGACGGGACCGGCGTCGCTCGGCGCGACTTGCGGACCGAGGCCGTACGTCGTGAACCGCGTGACGTAGAAGCGGCGATGGGCGCGAGCGGTGGCGAAGGGCACGTCGTCCGGCGCCAAGACGAGCGACGCAGCGGGTGCGATTGCGGTCGCGAACCACGCGTCCCGCATCGTGTTCTTCCAGAAGACCCAACCGCGGCCGAGCTCGTTTCGAAGCGTCGAATCGAGAGGCAGCGTCGTCGACGAGGGGGTCGATCGCGCCGCCGTTCCGCCACGCTCCACCACGTCGGCGACGACGACGCGCGAATCGAGCGCGCCCGCCGTCGACACGAATCCGGCCGGCAGCGGCAACGATCGCTCGAACTCGCCCCATCGCTCGCGATACACGGAGAGCCAGGCGTCCTCCGATTCGTCGCGGACTCCGACGTGGACGAACGCGGGCGGGCCGGGGGAGGGGCCGATCACGACGACGATCGGCGAGTCGTCGGTGCGAAACCACGCCCGATCGAGACCGGCGGTGTCGCGCGTCTCGACGGCGGTCGCCGCGACGCGAAGGTAGCTCGCGAGAGACGAGCGACCCGACCGCTCCGCGAGATCGGCCGCGCGATGCCATGCCGACCCGGCGCGCGCGTCCGTTCCCGCGGGCGGGAACGCGCGGGTCGCCTCGACGAGCGCACCGAGGCAGTCGCGATCGGCGCCGCCAAGTACGGGGGCGTCCGAGATGGGGTCGACGGCCGAGTGGGTCGAGGAGTTCGATCGGCACGAGAAAGACGCCGCGACGACGACGGCCGCGACCGCGCGGCTCGCAGCGCTCGATGTCATGGGGTCGTCGCCGTCGCCGGAATGCCGAGCGCCGTCACACCTCGAGGTCCTCGTCCGCGAGTTGGCGGACGACTTCCTCGCGCAGGCGATCGCGGAGGCGCTCCTTGATCTTTCGCGCCGCCGCCTCGCTCGTGCCGAAGCGTGCGGCGACCGCGGCATACGACTCGCCCGCGAGTATCGCCTCGAAGATCGCGAGGGTCTTCTCCTCGGTCGATGCGCGCAGCGATTGGAGAGCGCGGCGGAAATGGCATTGCACCCATTCTTCTTCCCACGCGGCCGAGAGCGCGTCGTCCGGATCCGCGACGTCCGCGGCATCGTCGACCGTCGTCGATGGCGCCACGCCGCGCTCGCCGGCCCGGCGCGAATGGATCGCGTTCGCGACGACGCGCCCGAGGTAATCGCGGAAGCGTCCCTTCGATCGGTCGTACTCGAAGTTCGGCAGCGCGCGCGAGAGCTTCGAGAGAACGTCCTGGCGCACGTCCTCTGCGTCGGCGACTTGCAGTCCACGTCGCCGGCAGTAGCGCAGGATGAGGTCACGATAGGACGCATCGAACTCGCGCCACGCGCGATCGTCGCCGCGGCTGCGAAGTCGAAGCAAGAGCGACGATCGGGTGTTGCGATTCGGTGTCATCGAGTGTCTCCGCGATTCGTTTCGAGGATACCCGGGACGGACGCGGATGCCGAGCGCGGCGTGAACGCGTCGCTCGCCGAAATGTGCGTTGGCGCGCGCGCACGCGCAACCTATAGTCGCGCGTCGACGGGTCACCGGCGGATGTTCTGGCGGTCCCGCAATCTCGAACGCAAGGAGTTCCAACATGCTGAAGACCCCCGCCTATGCAGCACCCGCCGTGCGTGCGCCGCTCGCCCCGTTCTCGATCGATCGCCGCGAGCCGGGCTCGTACGACGTGCTCATCGACATCCTCTTCTGCGGCGTTTGCCACAGCGACATCCACCAGGTGCGCGACGAGTGGACCGGCAGCACGTTTCCCATGGTTCCCGGCCACGAGATCATCGGCCGCGTGAAGCGCATCGGCGACGGCGTCGGCAAGTTCAACGTCGGCGACATCGCCGGGGTCGGGTGCTTCGTCGACTCGTGCCGCGAGTGCGAGTACTGCCGCCGCGGCGTCGAGCAGTTCTGCGACAAGACGGCGGCGTTCACCTACAACGGCACCGAGATGGACCGGAAGACGCCGACCCATGGCGGCTACTCGACGCAGATCGTGGTCGACGAGCGCTACGTGCTGCGGATTCCGTCGGGCCTCGCCCTCGCGGCCGCCGCGCCGCTCCTGTGTGCGGGCATCACGACCTACTCGCCGCTACGCGAGTGGAAGTGCACGAAGGGCGATCGCGTCGGCGTCGTCGGGCTCGGCGGGCTTGGCCACATGGCGGTCAAGATAGCGGCCGCGATGGGCGCCGAGGTGACGGTGCTCAGCACGTCGCCGGCGAAGGAGAATGACGCGCGGCGTCTCGGCGCGCACGGCTTCGCGTTGACGAAGAGCGCCGGTGATTTCGAGAAGCTCGCGGGGCGGTTCCATTTGGTGATCGACACGATCTCGGCGCCGCACGACGTGAACTCGTATCTGCTGACGCTCCGCGCACTCGGTACGATGGTGCTCGTCGGGCTGCCGGGGGAGCCGATGCCGCTCGCCGCTGCCGCGCTCGTCATGGCGAGCCACCGCCTCGCGGGCTCGAGCATCGGCGGCATCGCCGAGACGCAGGAGATGCTCGACTTCTGCGCCGCGCACAAGATCGTCTCGGACGTCGAGGTCATCCCGATCCAGAAGATCAACGAAGCCTACGAGCGCATGATCAAGAGCGACGTCAAGTACCGCTTCGTGATCGACGTCGCCTCCCTCAAAAAGTAAGTCCACGCGTACGGAGCCAGGCTCAACTCCGGCGGATTATTCCCCACCGCCGGCGCGTGTCGCCGGAGAGCAAGGAATGAGGTTTCCGACTCACGAACTGCGGCTCGAGACGGGGACGCTCGACGCCTACATTCACGAGAACGAGAAGCAGGGCCTCGCTCGCGGGCTCTTCTGGAACCTCTTCATTCCCTTCGAGCGGGTGATCGTCGACGGCGCGGAGGCGGACACGGCGGTTCTGGTGGACTGGCTCACGTGGCCGATCCGGCGCTGGGTCGAGCTGGACGGGCGCGCGTCGACCAACGTGTTGCAACCCGACCTCGTCGAGCCTTTTTTCTACTTTTTCGAGCACCACTGGGCGACGCTCGAACGACTCACGCTGCGGCGCGCGAGTGCGTCCACGTTCGATGTCGACGTGGCTCTGACCGTCGACGTGCCGCGCGACGACGGATCGCTCGAGCGCGGAGTTCGTGTCGAGACGCGGGCGCGCGTCCCGTTCGAGGGGCTGATCGTCGTCTCGGAGAACTTCGAGCCGCGGCTCGCTTCGGCGGAGGAGGTCGTGAGCGTTGCGAGCGGGTTTCTCGACCTCGAGGATTTCCAGCCGCCGCGATGGGATCGCTTCCGCTGGATCTTCGCGCCGATCGACTCCGCGACGTGATCGCACATTCGATCCGGCGGCGCGTGCCTGGCACTTTCAGCCGGCGTGGTGATCGCGCGCGGAGCCCGCGCGTACGGAGCCAGGGTCGAATCCGGCGGATTATTCCCCATGTGCGGCGCACGGCAGCGACGACCACACTCGGAGCGCGCGGGCGTGCTGCGGGCGCGACGTTGTTGTCGGGTGTCTGACTCCGTATGCGAGGTTCCGGCGGCGGGTGCCTGGCACCGTTAGCCGGTCCGTCGGAAAGTGTCTGACACTTTTAGCCGGTTAGCGGAAGTCGCGGCTGGCGCCACTCGATGGGGTTCGGCGGACGCGCGGAGGCCAGAACGTGTCGGCGACGAGGTGGACGACGCCTTCTTCGACTTGGAGGCGGCCGGTGACGCCGATGAACGTTGCGGTTTGGATGAGCGCGGCGTACTGCTCGAAGACGCGGCTCCAGACGACGAGGTTCACGAAGCCGTGCTCGTCCTCGAGCGTCATGAAGACGACGCCCGACGCGGTGCCGGGGCGCTGGCGGCAGATGACGATGCCGGCATAGCGCACGCGCGCGCCGTCCTCCATCGCGCTCACGGCCGCGGAGTCGGGGAGGCCCTGCGCGGCGAGGTCCTCGCGCAGCGGCGCGAGCGGGTGCGCGCGCGAGCTCAGGCCGCTCGCCTCGTAGTCCCACGTGATCGTCTCGAACTCGTCGAGCGGCGCGAACGCGGGCGTCTCTTCGGTTAGCGCGAGCGGCAACGGCGGTCGCTCGAAGCGCGCGAGCCCGCGCGCCGTCCACAGCGCGGCGCGGCGATCGGGATCGAGCGACGCGAATGCGCCGGCCTCCGCGAGCCTCGCGAGCGCGCCCTCGTCGAGCCGCGTTCGCTCGGCGAAGTCGTCGATCGAGCGAAACGCCGCTTGCTCGCGCGCCGCGACGACGCGCGCGCCGTCTCGCGAGGGAAGCCCGCTCACGTATCGAAGCCCCATGCGAATCGCAAACGCATGCGGGCTTTCGGGCGCGGGCTCGAGCGTGCACGGCCACGCGCTCGTCGCGACGTCGATCGGCCAAACGAGGACGCCGTGTCGCTTCGCGTCATCGACGATCGTCGCGGGCGAGTAGAAGCCCATCGGGTACGCGTTCAGGAGCGAACAGGCGAACGCGGCGGGGTAGTGGCGCTTCATCCACGCCGCGGCGTACGCGATGAGCGCGAAGCTCGCCGCGTGGCTCTCGGGAAATCCGTACTCGCCGAATCCCTTGATCTGCTGGAAGACGCGCTCGGCGAACGCAGGCTCGATGCCCTTCGCGATCATGCGCGTGAGCAGCCGCTCGCGGTGCATCTCGATGCGACCGGCCTGTCGCCACGCGGCCATGTCGCGCCGCAGTTGATCCGCCTCGCCGGGCGTGTAGTCGGCGGCGACCATCGCGAGGCGAATGACCTGCTCCTGGAAGAGCGGCACGCCGAGCGTTTTCGCGAGCACGGGCTCGAGCAAGGCGTGCGGGTAGATGACCGGCTCCTCGCCCGCGCGGCGCCTCAGATAAGGATGAACCATGTCGCCGGTGATGGGGCCGGGCCGCACGATGCTCACCTCGATGACGAGGTCGTAGTAGGTGCGCGGCTTCAGGCGCGGCAGCATCGCCATCTGCGCGCGGCTCTCGATCTGGAAGACGCCGACCGTGTCCGCGCGGCGGATCGCCTCGAACGTCGCCGGCTCGTCGCGCGGGATCGTCGCCATCGAGAATCGCTGGCGGTGGTGGCGCTCCATGAGATCGAAGCCGAGATGCAGTTGCGTGAGCGCGCCGAGGCCGAGCAGATCGATCTTGAAGAGGCCCAGCTCCTCGAGGTCGTCCTTGTTCCATTGGATCACCGTGCGGTCGGGCATCGTCGCGTTCTCGATGGGCACGATGTCGGAGACGGGCTCGTGGCCTAGCAAGAAACCGCCGGGGTGGATCGAGAGATGGCGCGGCACGTCCTGGATCTCCGTCGCGAGGCGCAGGAGATGACGATGGGCGTCGCCATCGGACGCGAGCCCGACTTCGGCGAGCGTCGCGGCCGGGATCTCGCCGCAGTGCGACAAGAGCTTCGACACGCGATCGAGCGCGGTCTCGGGGAGGCCGAGCGCCTTGCCGACGTCGCGTACCGCCGAGCGCGGCCGATAGCGAATCACGTTTGCGACCATCGCGGCGTGCGTGCGGCCGTAGCGCTGATAGACGTGCTGGATCACTTCTTCGCGGCGGTCGTGCTCGATGTCGAGGTCGATGTCGGGCGGCTCGGCGCGCTCGCGCGAGAGGAACCGCTCGAAGAGAAGGCCCATGCTCACGGGGTCGACCGCGGTGATGCCGAGGCAGTAGCAGACGGCCGAGTTCGCGGCCGATCCGCGGCCCTGGCAGTAGATCTCGTGCTGATTGCAGAAGCGCACGATCTCCCACATCGTGAGGAAGTAGCCGCCGTAGTCGAGTTCATCGATGAGTGCGAGTTCCTTTTCTAGCTGCGCCGCGGCGCCCTCGGGGACGTCGCCGCCGTAGCGCCAGCGCGCGCCGTCGAACGTGAGCTGTCGCAGCCACTCGGACGTCGTCGTGCCGTCGGGCAGGCGCTCCGCGGGATAGCGGTAGCGCAGGTCCGCGAGCGAGAAGCGGCAGCGCTCGGCGATCTCGAGCGTGCGCCGCACGGCTGCGGGATCGTCCGCGAAGAGTGCGGCGAACGCGGCGGGCGAGGCGAGTGCGTGCTCGGCGTTCGGCTTCGTGAGGCGGCCCGCCGTCGCAAGCGTGACTCCGTGTCGGATGCACGTGAGCACGTCTTGGAGATCGCGGCGCGCGGCGTCGTGGTAGAGGACCTCGATCGCGGCGACGAGGGGGAGGCCGTGGCGCCCGGCTCGCGTTCGAAGGCGCGCTTCCTGCCGCGGCTCTTCCGCGCGACGGTGGCGCGCGACGAGCGCGTAGAGTCGATCGCCGAACGCCTCGCGAAGCGCGGGCGCGATCGCGTCGCACGTCGCGTCGTTGCCCGTCACGAGCACGCTTCGATCGCCGCCCCACAGCGCAATGAGGCCGTCCGCGTGCGCGGCGACTTCGTTCCAGTGGACGGCGCTCTCGCCTTTCTCAGAGCGCCGGCGGCCGAGCGTGACGAGCCGGCAGAGGTTCGCGTAGCCCGCGCGGCTCTCGGCGAGGAGCACGATCGTCGAGCCGTCGTCGATCGTCACCTCGGAGCCGACGATGAGCCGCGCGCCCGTTTCCTTGGCCGCGCGGTGCGCCTCGACGACGCCATACACGCCGTCCCGATCCGTGAGTGCGACGGCCGCGACCCCGAGAGTCTTCGCCGCCGCGAGCAGCTCCTTAGGCCGACTCGCCCCCTCGAGAAACGAAAAGTGACTCTTACACCAAAGTGACGCATACGGAGCCTGGATCATTTTCTTCAGTTAGCAGCTCGCCTCGACGGGGCGAAGGCGGCGGTTTCGTCGAGGTGCGCGTAAGTGGGAAAAAGGATCCAGGCTCCGTATGCGTCAGTTGTCATTCGAGGCGGCCTTGCAGGTACCAGCGGCGGCGGATGCGGTCGTAGAAGAGCCACAGCACGTCGCCGGAATTCGTTTCGGCGAAGTGGTAGGCGCGGTCGACGGTGCGGCGCCACCAACCGCCCGACACGACGTAGGAGCCGAGCGCGTCGCCGACGTCGCGGCGCGAGCCCGTCGGCAGCGGAACGGGCTCGGCGTAGATGCGCCGGATGAGCGGCGGCATCGCGACGTCGCGCGGCACGGCCTGGGCGAGCCGATCGAGCGCCTCCCACGAGAAGCGGCCTTCGGGCAGATGCCCGTCGCGAAGCGCGGCGCGAGAGACGGCATCGGCCCCGAAGTCGGCACGCAGGCGCGCGAGCGCGCGGTTCGCGGCGGCGACGTCGCGCCGCGGCCGCTCGCGAAAGAGGTCGAGCTGCTCGCGCGTCGCCGTCGCCGCGTCGGCGTCGAGCGAGACCTCGACGGCCGGATGCAGGAGATCGATCGACTCGAGGCGGATGCGCACGAGATCGAGGAGCTGCGCCGCGTCGAGCGTGGGCGCCGCGGGCCTCAGGCTTTCCGTGCGCTCGCCCTCGCGCTCGAAGACGAGGCCGAGCCGAAGCTCGAGGACGGCGCGGCCCGCGCGCGCGAGCGCCGCGAGGATCGGCCGCAGGAGATCCTCGACGACGACGAGAAGGCGCATCGCGTCGGCCTCGCCGTAGTCGAGGAGGCAGCGTCCGGCGAAGACCTCCGCGGGCGGCGCCGGCGAGAGGCCGAGCGCGAGCGCGCCCGACGCGAGCCGGTGCAAGCGATGCGCGACCTCGCCGAAGCGCGACTCGATCCCACGCGGCGGCAGATCGACGAACGCGCCGACCGTGCGCACGCCGAGCTTCCACAACGCGTCGCGCACGGATGGCGGAAGGGCGAGCCGATCGAGAGGGATCCGCCGCGCGGCCTCGCGCTCGCTCGCCGCGTCGTCGAAGAGGACGAGGCCGCTTCGCGCGCTCGACTTCGCGACCGCGTACGTGCCGAAGCGATCGAAGCCCACAACGAGCGTCGCCGCGAAGCCCGCGTCTGCGAGGTCCGCGCGAAGAAGCGACGCCCAGCGACGCAGCGAGCGGAAGAGCGGCTCGAGCCCCGAGGCGTCGAGCCAGAAGACGCCCGGCTCGCCGTCCGCGGGCTCGACGCCGGGCGTGAAGCGGCGCAGCCGATCGGCGGTCGCGGCAACCGCCCGCTCGATCTCGTTGGAAGGCACCTCGGCTGCGCGCAGGTCGCGCGCGAGCGAGAGCGCGGTCGCGAAGCGCTGGCCCGGCAGCACGCGAAGGGTCCGCGCCTTCTCGTTGACCCAGAGAAGGATTCCCTGCGGTCGGTCGCGATCGACCACTGCGGCGGGAAGGCGTCGCCACTCCGGATGCCTTCGCAGGAGGATCTGGAGCGGAAAGGCCGGGACGTCAACGCAGGCCATCCGGTCCACGGAAGTTCTCCCGATGTGTCCAGCCGGGCGCCC
This sequence comes from Planctomycetota bacterium, assembly GCA_016178505.1. GTDB lineage: Bacteria > Planctomycetota > JACOTG01 > JACOTG01 > JACOTG01 > JACOTG01. The sequence goes on along the minus strand of JACOTG010000148.1, from coordinate 16,779 downwards.
GTCGCTTGTCCTTCTGCACGCGCGCTTCGCAAGAGAAACGATTTCGCTCGTAATCGCCCGCATTCTCGTTCGCGCGTCGCACGGCCTCGGCGCGAAGCGAGACGAGCGAGCCCTGCGACTGCCGATCGGCGTCCTTCTCGGTGAGGCAGAGGAGCGCGGCGTCGTGCGCGAGCGCGAGGCTCGCGAGCCGCGTCTGCGCCGCGAGCGAGAGCCGCGCGCGCCCGCCGAGGTCGAGAAGGACGAGGCCGAACGCGCCCGATCGCAAGAGTCGCTCGGCCGCGCGCGGGATGACGCACACCTCGGGCACGCGCACGACGACGAGCGCCGCGAGATCGACGCCGCCGTCGGCGACGTCCGGCGGATAGAACGCGCTCGACGTCGTCCCGATCCACGCGACCGGCTCGCCGACCTTCTGCGCGTCGAGCACGAGCCGGAACGCGAGGGTCAGCGTCGCGGACGCGCGGCCTCCCGAGATCTCGGCGAGCCTCCCGCGAAACGTTGCGAGCCGCCACGCACTCGGCGCCTCGCGGTGCACGAGCCCGCGCAGGACGCGGCGCGTGGCCAAGAGATCGCGAAGCGACGCGCGCGGACGGGGGAGGGCGCCGGCGCTCATGGGTACACTTCTTTCGGATCGCGCCGCACCGTGCGCGCCATCGGAAAAAGGTCTGCGCTCATGGATGTGATCCCTCGAGATAGCGACGCACTTCGATCACCTTGCCGAGGATCGTGACGTCCTCGGGCTCGGGCACGATGGGGGAGAACGCCGGGTTCTCGGGATGCAGCTCGACCCGTTTCTTGCGGACGACGAGCCGCTTCACGGTCGCCTCCTCGCCGACGAGCGCGACGACGATGTCGCCCGAGTGCGCCGCCGCTTGCTTGCGGACGACGACGACGTCGCGGGGCAGGATTCCCGCGCCCGTCATGCTTTCGCCCTCGACGCGAAGCGCGAAGAGCGCGTCGCTGCCGTGCCCCGAGCGGATCGGCAGATGGCCCTCGAGATCCTCGATGGCCGTCGTGAGCGAGCCGGCTTGCACGCAGCCGAGCAGCGGCACGAGCACGACCGGCTTCTCGCCGCGCCGCGTCGTCGGCAGCCGGAAGCCGCGCGATTTCCCGCGCTCGCGCGCGAGCCGTCCGCCCGCGACGAGCGCCTCGAGATGCTCGTGCGCGGTGCCGACCGCGCGGAATCCGAACGCTTCCTGCACCTCGCGAACGGTCGGCGGCATCCCCGCGAGCAGCCGCTCGCGCACGAACGCCAAGATCCGTTCGCGCGTCTTCCCAGCCGGCGTCCGACCCATAGGACTCCCTCCAAATCGAACTGTCCCGACTAATACCAGACGTTTGTCTGGTACGCAAGCCCCGGCTATCGGTGCCAGGCACAGGCCGCCGGGAATTGCTCGAAGAGGGAAATGCCCGGTCAAGTGCGCGCCTCGTCGCGCGGCGATCAGGTGAAGAGCTTGGCGAGGTGGCTCGAGTGCGCCACCGACGATTCGTTCCGTCGAAAGGGGTCTGACCCCATTAGCCGGGGAGGCCGCGATGCACGGGCTTGCCGTCGGGGAAGAGGCGCGCGAGGAGGGCGCTCCAGCGCTCGCGGATCGCTGGGAGTTGCTCGCGCGCTTCGCCGTACGCGGAAAGCCACAGCCAGATTTCGTTTCCGCTCGGGTACTTCTCGATTGCGACGCGCCAGAGCGAATCGCCCACGTTCTCGACGGTGCCCGAGAAGTCGGTCGGCGGGTTCGAGACGCACACGATGCCGCGAAGATCGTCGCCCGCCGCCGTGCGCACGGCGTAGCGATCGCCTTCGCCGAGGCCGGCGATCGAGCCCTCGGCGACGAGGCCTTCGCGGCTCACGAGGCGCGGCCACGCATCCGCCGGCGCCATCGGGATCTGGTGCGCCGCGAGCGCAACCGCGCGGTCCTCGCCGCGATGCTTCTCGAGATAGTGGCGCAGGCTTCGAAGCTCGAACTGCCACCCGCGTCGCGTGCCGTCGTACTCGCCGTCCCAGCCGGCGCCCGAGCCGAAGCCCGAGTGCACGAGCCGCAAGCGCGTCACGCCGCCCTTGCCCTCGATGAAGTAGTCGGTCGCGAGCGGCGACGCCCCTTTCTCGGGCGCGTGGAAGGGCCACGTCGTGCGGAGGTGCTTGCCCGGCTCCCAGATCTCGATCTGGCCCTCGCCTTCCCACGGCGCTCCCCACGAGATGAAGATCGAGCCGCCGACTCCCGGCTTCACGCGCGACAAGAGCGGGAACCAGCGCTCGAGTTCGCGCGGATCGGTGAGCGCCTTCCACACGGCTTCGGGCGGGGCTTTGATGTCGAGCGTCGTGTCGATCGTTCGCGATTCGGACTTCGCCGGCTTCTCGGTCATGGTCAATGGTTCTCCTTTCCCGTGGACGATCGTCGCTCGCTCGCGAGCGCGGGGTACCCTCCGACGACGAATCGGAAGCGCCGGCCGCCCGGCGCCTTTTCGTCGTGATAGCGCGCCGCCAGCTTGGCGACGACGTTTGCCAACTCTTCGGTGAAGGCGCGGCGCTCCTCGGCGGAAGCGAACCGCACTTCGGTCTGCATCGTGAACGTCGCGAGCTTCTTGTCAGCCTTCGCCGCCCGTTCTCGCAGCACGGCGACGTCGTGGATTGCCTGCGACGCGACGGCGACGAGATAGGCGGAGGAGAAGCGGTCTTCGATCTGTTCGGGGTCGGCCCCGAGCGCGCCGAGCGCCGCCGGGTTCAGGACGAACGCACGCGCGGTGGCGCGCACGAGCCGCTCGACGCAGTTGCCCTTCTTCCGCTCTTCGACGAGCTCGAGCAGTCCTTCGCGCTCCAGTTCTCGCAGGTGGTAGTTGATCTTTTGCCGCGCGAGGCCGAGGCGCTTCGACAGTCCCGACGCGGAGTCGGGCTCGTTCAGCCCCTCGAGGATTCGACGGCGAAGCGGGTGGAGCACGGCAGCGGCGCCCTCGGCTCCGAGAAGATGCACGCGCGGTCGTTCGATCATCTCGTTCCTCCAGAAGCAGCTCGAAGGTGACACTTTTATTACCGACAAGTATTATTGTCAAGAAATAAAAATATGTCGGGCGTGAAATCCGTACTCGCCGAAGATCTGAAAGGTCGTCTGCACCTCGCCATAGTGGAAGGCGATTCCGAGACCGGAAACCTGAGACTCTTTCTCGGACGCGTTCGAATCGGTCGAGGTCGACTTCTCTTCGAGGTCGTCGAGCCGCCGCTTCATCTTTTCGTTCATTCGCTCGACGTCCTCGACTCGACGCTCGAGGTATTTGTCTTGGTTGCGCGAGTCGGCGCCGTCCTGGGCGGCGGCGGACGAGACCCATCCGATCGCGACGACGCCGATCCAGGCCGAAAGGGATCCGTTGGGCGATCCCATTGGGCGAATCCAAACCCAATCGGCGCAACGAGGCGCGAACTGAAACGCGGTGGCCCTTCGTCGCCGGAAACGAAACTGCCTCGTCGTCCCTTGGCATGGAGACGTTCGCTTCCTTGACACCCCGGAGACGCCCCCCTATCCTCATGCGTTTTCCACTGGCCGATTGCAACTCGCCAATCGTGGAGTCCATGTTCGAGTCGATCACCGAAAAGCTGACGGCGGCGTTCTCCCGTCTCACCTCGAGGGGCAAGCTCACCGAGGCGAACATCCAGGAAGGACTCCGCGAAGTGCGGCAGGCCCTCCTCGAGGCGGACGTCAACTTCAAGGTCGCCAAGGACTTCATCGCCTCGGTGACGGCGAAGGCCGTCGGCAAGGAAGTGATCGAGAGCATCCGGCCCGGACAGCAGATCGTGAAGATCGTCCACGACGAGCTGGTCGCGCTGATGGGGCCGACCGACGGCTATATCCACTGGCAGTCGAGCGGGCCCACCGTGATCCTGATGGCCGGCCTCCAGGGCTCGGGCAAGACGACGACGTGCGGAAAGCTCGCCAAGTACCTCGTGAAGAAGGGCAAGCGCCCGCTCCTCGTCGCTGCCGACGTGCAACGCCCGGCGGCGATCCAGCAGCTCCAAGTGCTCGGCAAGGACCTCGGCGTTCCGGTCTACGCGGAGCCGTCGGGCCGTCCGCCGAAGATCTGCGAGCGCGCGATCGGCCACGCGAAGGAGACGGACCGCGACGTCGTGATCCTCGACACCGCCGGCCGCCTTCACATCGACGCCGCGCTCATGCAGGAAGTGAAGGAGGTCGCCGACCGCACCAAGCCCGACGAGATCTTCCTCGTCTGCGACGCGATGACCGGACAGGACGCCGTCAACTCGGCGAGCGCGTTCCACGCGCAGCTCCCGCTCACGGGGGTCGTCCTCACGAAGCTCGACGGCGATGCGCGCGGCGGCGCGGCGATGAGCGTCAAGGCGGTCACCGGGAAGCCGATCAAGTTCGTGGGACTCGGCGAGAAGCTCGACGAGTTCGACGAGTTCCACCCGGATCGCATGGCGAGCCGCATCCTCGGCATGGGCGACGTGATCACGCTCGTCGAGAAGGCGCAGGCGTCGCTCGAGCAGGGCAAGGTCGAGAAGGCTGCCGAAGCCTTCATGAAAGATCAGTTCACGTTCGTCGACTTCCTGGAGATGATGCAGCAGGTGAAGAAGATGGGGAAGATGAAGGACATCCTCTCCATGATCCCGGGCCTCGGCTCGCAGCTGAAAGGCGTCGACGTCGACGACAAGGACATCGGCCGCATCGAGGCGATCGTGCAGTCGATGACCATCACCGAGCGGCTGCACCCCGAGCTGTTCAACGGCAGCCGCCGCAAACGCGTCGCACAGGGATCCGGCACTTCCGTCGAGGCCGTCAACCAACTGCTTCGCGACTTCCAGCAAATGCGGAAGATGATGAAGCAGATGAAGGGGATGATGGGCGGCAAGCTCGGCCGCGCGAAGATGGCGCAGTTCGCCAAGCTCAAGGGGAAAGGTGGGCCGGATTCGGAGGCGTTTCGGAAGTTCCAGGGAGGGCTCGGAGGCCCGAAGAGATGAACTCGCCGCGGCGGAGGTCGCCGGGGCTCAAACGGAGTCGGAGGTGAACGCATGTCCGTGAAGATTCGATTGAAGAGGATCGGCCGAAAGAACCGGCCCTACTTCCGGGTCGCGGTGTTCGACTCGAGAACGGGGCGGGACGGGCGCACGCTCGAGATCGTCGGCCACTACGACCCGATCATGAAGGAGAACAAGGGCCGCGTGGTCCTCGACCGCGCCCGCATCGAGCACTGGGTGAAGCTCGGCGCCCAGCCCTCGGCTCAGGTGAAGAACCTCTTGAAGAACGTCCCGGTCGAGACGGAGGCGAAGGTCTGACGTGGTGATGCGGAAGGAGTCCCGCTGATGGCCGTCAATCGTCAAGAGAAGCTGCGGCAGATCCTCGCGCGACTGGAGAAGGCGTACGGTCGGCCGTCGCTCCTCACCGGGGACGAACCGCTCCTCGACCAACTCCTGTTCCTGGTTCTGCAGGAGGGGGTCGGTCGCGAGGCTGCCGACAAGAGCCTCCAGAGCCTGCGCAAGGAGTTCGTCGATTGGAACGAGGTCCGGGTCTCGAGCATTCCCGAGATCCGCGCGGCGATGAAGATGCCCGACGCCGAGACCGCCGAACAGAAGGCGCGAGCGATCCGCGGAGTCCTCGCGAAGCTCTTCGCCGACAAGAACAAGATCACGCTCGCGTTCTTGAAGGAGATGGACTCGGAGCGCGCGCTTCGCTTTCTCGCCGGCCTGACGGGCGTCAACCCGTGGATCGCGGCGACGATCTTCATCCTCCTGATGCCAGAACCGAAATTCGACGCGAACCCGAGCCTCCAGAGGCTCGTGCGTCGAGCGGTGTTCACGGATCGTGGCATGACGCCGAAGCGGATTTCCGAGGCGCTCGACGAGATGTTCGCCGGGAAGGATCTCCCGCGCATCTACAACCTCCTCGTCCACCATGCCGAGACCATCTGCCTGGTGAACCCACCGAATTGCCCGGAATGCGAGATCTCCGATCTCTGCCCGAGCAACCGGAGCGCGAAACGCGCGAAGGCGACTTCGTAGTCCGCAATGCCATGACCGGCGACCCCGCGACGACGACGGCCACTCGGCTCGTGCTCGCGAGCGGGTCGGAGCGAAGGCGCCGCATCCTCGAGTCGCTCGGCGTCGCGTTTCGTCAGGTCGTGACCGACGTGGACGAGACGCCTGCGCCTGGCGAGAAACCGGCGCAGTGCGCAGCCCGCCTCGCGGCCGCAAAGGCGGAGGCAGCCGCAGCGCGCGGGCCGGGCGTCTACCTCGCCGCAGACACGATCGTCGTCCTCGACGGCGAGATCATCGGCAAGCCGCGCGATCCGGCGCACGCGATCGAGATCCTGAAGCGACTCTCCGGCCGCTGCCACCACGTCGTGACCGCGGTCACGATGCTCGACGTTCCGTCGGGCCGCCGCCGCGATGCCGTCGAGGAATCGAGGGTTCAGATCAAAGCGCTCGCGGACGACGACATTCGCGCGTACGTCGCGTCGGGCGAGCCGATGGACAAGGCGGGTGCGTACGCGATCCAGGAGCGCGGCGAGCGATTCGTCGAGCGCGTGGACGGGAGCCACTCGAACGTCGTCGGCTTGCCGATCGAGCGCGTGCTGCCGCTGCTGGCCGAGTTCGGGATCGCGGTGCCTCGCACGGCGAAAGGAAGCGAACGACCATGAAAAGCGTTCGATGGGTTCCGCTCGCTTTGGTGGTGGCCTTGCTGGCGCTCGGCGCCATCGTCTTCTCGCAGTGCAGTCGTCGCGAACACCTCGAACCGGCCGTTCCGCCGGGCGAATGGGCGACGGTGACGTTCCCGGGCAAGACCGCGACCGCGCACGCCGAGATCGTCTACCGGAACGACCAGCGCATGAAGGGGCTGATGTACCGCACCGAGCTGCCGACCGACACGGGGATGCTGTTCGTCTTCAAGACCGACTTGCCGCAGAGCTTCTGGATGAAGAACTGCTTCATGCCGCTCTCGATCGCCTACATCAAGTCGGACGGGCGGATCGCGAACATCCTCGAGATGGCGCCCGCCGCGGGCGATCCGAGCCCGCCGGGCTACGACGCCAGCGAGCCGGTGAAGTACGCGCTCGAGATGGACAAGGGGTGGTTCGCGAAGCACGGGATCGTCGGGGGCGACCACGTGGAATTCTCGGACGAGGTGCGTCGCGTCCAACCGGAATGATCGCGGGAGCCGGCGAGCGGCGGGTGCGATCGACAATCGCGAAACGTCGAGTGAAGGGGACGGAGAGGTCATGAAACGAACGAACGAGCGCGAGAATCGCCGCGTCGAGCAATGGTCCCGGGGACTCGTCGTTGCCGCGTTCGCGGCGACCGCGTTCGGCTGCGGCCACGCGGGGGAATCGGACGCGACGTCGAGCGCCGGCGCCCCGCCCGTCTCGGCGGCGCCTGCGGCACCCGGCGTTGCCACGATTCGCGTCGGAAATCGAGACGTCGAGGTCGAGTTGGCTTATCGCGTGAGCGATCGGGCCCGAGGGCTCATGGACCGCCGCGAGCTGCCGCAGGACCATGGCATGCTGTTCGTCTATCCGGACGACAAGGAGCAGAGCTACTACACGCCGAACATGATTCTTCCTCTCACGATCGCGTTCATCGACAAGGACGGGAAGATCACCGATCTCGTGGACACGGATCCCGAGTCAGACGAGGGCTTGGGCGGGTTCGCCTACTCGAGTTCGCCAGCTCGGTACGCGCTCGCGATGATCCAAAGTTGGTTCGCCGGTCACAACATCAAGGAAGGCGACGCGGTCGAGATTCCCGAGTTCGTCCGCAAGCTTCCGGCGGAACACGACCCCGTCCCCGACTCGGGCTACTGACGCGATCGACCATGCTGTTTTCGATTGCAAAGGGGGCGAAGCGTCACTAGACTCTTGGGTTTTCGAATCAGCCTCGTGCGGCCTGAACCGGGCCGCCACGCGCGACGGAGGGCGACGACATGAGGAAGGGCATTCACCCCGCATACAAGGACGCGACCGTGATCTGCGGTTGCGGGAACACCTTCAAGACGCGCTCGACGAAGGAGAAGATCGCCGTCGAAATCTGCTCCGCGTGCCACCCGTTCTACACGGGCAAGCAACGCTTCGTCGACACTGCGGGTCGCGTCGAGAAGTTCAACCGCAAGTACCGAAAGGGCGGAGAGGCGACCGCCGCGACTCCCGCTCAGAACTGAGCCCGCGTGCCTCCGATGCTCGAGGACAAGAGCGTTGCCACGCTCATCCAGAAGCTCGAGGAGATGGGCAAGCGCCAGTCCGAGCTGGAAACGCTGATCCAGGATCCGCAAGTCATCAGCAACCTGCCGCGCTATAGGTCCATCCTCGTGGAGTTGGGCGGGCTGAAGCATCCGGTCGCGCTGCTCCGCGAGTGGCGTGAGCTGGTGAGCCGCGAGGCCGGCGCAAAGTCGATCCTCGCTCAGGAAACAGACGAGGACATGCTGGCGCTCGGACGCGAGGAGTTGTCTGCGCTCGAGCCGAAACGTCTCTCGCTTCTCCACCAGATCAAAGAGACGCTCGTCGGCGACGACAAGGACTCGAACCGCGGCGCGATCGTGGAGATCCGCGCGGGCGTCGGCGGCGACGAAGCGGCGCTGTTCGCGGGCGACCTCTTTCGCATGTACCAGCGCTACGCCGAGAGGCAGGGCTGGAAGGTCGAGCCGCTCGAAGGCAGCTCGAGCGACGCCGGCGGATTCAAGGAAGTGATCTTCTCGGTCAGCGGCGAGGGCGTCTTCCGAAAGCTCCGCTACGAGAGCGGTGGCCACCGCGTTCAGCGCGTTCCCGAGACGGAAGCGCAGGGCCGCATTCACACCTCGGCCGCGACGGTGGCCGTCCTTCCGGAGGTGGAAGAGGTCGAGATCAACATCAACCCCTCAGACATCAAGATGGACACCTACCGCGCGGGGGGGCCCGGCGGGCAGAACGTGAACAAGACCAGCTCGGCCGTGCGGCTCACGTACGAACCGCTCGGCATCATCGTTCAGTGCCAGGACGAATCGTCTCAGCACAAGAACCGCGCGAAGGCGATGCGCGTGCTCGCGGCACGGATCTACGAGAAGATCACGTCCGAGCAGAAGGCGGCGCGCGACAAGTCGCGGAAGAGCCAGATCGGAAGCGGCGACCGCAGCGAACGCATCCGCACGTACAACTTTCCCCAAGACCGTGTGACCGACCACCGGATCAACGAGAGCTTTCACAACATCGAGTCGATCCTCGACGGCAACATCGAGCCTTTGATACAGAAGATGCGGGAACACGACGTCGCGCAGCGGCTGAAAGAGCTGTGAGGCGGTCGCGCGCGCAACGGAACCGATCCGGGGCAACGACGGCGACAACGACAAGGAGACACGGCGATGAGCGATGAGGGCATCTCGGGGCTCGAGAACGTCGCGCTCGGCGAGCCGGGCGATGCGGGCGGGATGAAGACCTGCATGATGTGCCTCGAGCCGATCCCGGCGAGCGCCATTCGCTGCCGCGAGTGCGGAGGCCAAGTCGGCATCTGGGACGGTTCGGTCTATCGCGAGTTCTTCACGCTTCTCTTCGTGAACCTCTGGATCCTCGGCGGGACGTTTCTTCCGTGGTACGGCGCCGCGGGCGTCGGCATGCCGCGCGGCATCGAAACGCTCTCGGGCTTCGTGGTCGCGTTCGTGGCGTTCGGCGCCGTGTGCGCGAGCGTGAGCGCGATCTGGTCGCGCCACCTCGTCTTCTGGCCGACGCTCACGAACTTCTTCACCGTCGCGTTCTTCTGCGCATTCCGATTCAAGGTCGTGTGGATGGAGCCGAACGCCGAATTGGACAAGCACATCAGCAACTTCTTGTCCGCGGATTGGTCGAAGCACCTGAACGGGATCTTGAACGCGTTCGGGCCGGGCTACGTCATCTGCGCGTTCGGCGCGCTGTTCATCCTCATCTTCCTCGTGATGTCGATCGTCTCGGGCGCGAAGAAGGCGAAGGAAAAGAAGGCCGCGCAGGACGCAGCGGTCGCGGCGCGCCGCCAGCAGCGCACGGGCAAGTAGACCGCGAAAGCGACCCAACGACGTGGCGGATGCACCGCTCACCGTTCTCGAGCTCCTGCGGCGAGCGGAGGGCTGGTTTCGCGAACAAGGGGTTTCGTCGCCGCGCCTCGACGCCGAGGTGATCCTTGCGGACGTGCTCGGCTGCCGGCGCCTCGACCTCTACTTGCGATTCGACCAGCCGGTGAAGGCGGAAAACGTCACGACCTTCCGTGAGCGCTCGCGCGACCGGGCGCGTGGCAAGCCCGTCGCCTACCTCCTCGGCCGGCGCGAGTTCCTTTCGCGCTCGTTCGCCGTCGATTCTCGCGTGCTCATCCCGCGCCCCGAGACCGAGATCCTCGTTGAGGAGGCACTGCGTCGCGCCGCAGCGATCGATGGCGATGGCGACGTGCACGTCGTCGACGTCGGGGCGGGAAGCGGAGCGATCGCGCTTTCCGTCGCGGCCGGCTGTTCGCGTGCACGCGTCGTGGCGATCGACGTATCGGCGGCTGCACTCGAGGTCGCGCGGGCGAATGCAGCGGCGTTCGGCCCGGACGTCGTCGCCCGCGTCGAGTTCGTCCTGGGCGATCTCCTCGCACCGCTTGCCGGGCGCGGGCTCGAAGGGCGCGTCGACCTCCTCCTCTCGAATCCCCCGTACGTCAGCGACGCGGAGTACGCTCGCCTTCCGCGGGACGTGAAGGATCACGAGCCCGAGTTGGCGCTTCGAGCGGGGCCGCGCGGCACCGAGCTCCACGAGCGCCTTTTCCGGGATGGCGTCGCGTACGTGCGGCCCGGTGGCCTGGTGCTCGTCGAGGTCGGCGCGGGTCAAGCGGCGGAGGTGCGGGCGATCGCCGAGACGAACGGGTGGGGCGAGGTCGTCACGCTGCGCGACTTCCAGGGAATCGAGCGGATCGTCGTCGCGCGTCGGGTGTAACTTTCGCGGATTTCTTCCGACTTAGTTCTTCGGTAAGGCCGAGGCGCGCGAGAGCGACGACTCGACGTAGCGCGCGATTGCCGAGCGACTTTCCTCCGAGATCTCGAGGAAGAAGATCGCGACGTCGAAGCCCGACGCTTGCGGCTCGCAGCGCACGACGGCTCCGTTTGCCGTCACGGGCTTGCCGTTCTTGTGCGAGTCGTGGGGCAGGCGGATTTCCATGTGCACGCGGGACAGCTCCGGCAGCGCAGCGGGCGCGATGCAGCAGACGCCAGACGTGCTGATGTCCTTCACTCGAACGGAGGCGTCGCTCTCGGGGCCGTGAAGCTGGAGGAAGAAGTCGCCTTGAACGCGGGGCGCCTTGCGGCGCTCGGCAAACGGCTTGGACATGCTGCACCTCGAGGGAACTCGAATCGGAGGAAGAAACCGCCCATCTGGGATCTGAAGTCGCGCGGCATTCTAACAGCGGTCGTCGCTCGATCAAGGCGCGCGCCATCGTGTACACTGCTCGCGTGTTTTGGAGTGGAACGAAGTCCACAGAGGAGGGGTCATGGCAAACCTGAACAAAGTGATGCTGATCGGTCGGCTCACGCGCGATCCGGAGCTTCGCTTCACTCCGGGCGGAACCGCGGCGGCGGAATTCGGTCTCGCGGTCAATCGCACGTGGACCGATCAGAGCGGTGAGAAGAAGGAAAACACGTGCTTCGTCGACATCCAGGCGTGGGGACGTCAGGCGGAGACGATCAACCAATACATGAAGAAGGGCCGGCAGATCTTCATCGAGGGCCGGCTCGACTACTCTTCGTGGGACGGACAGGACGGCAAGAAGCACAGCCGGATCCGCGTCGTCGTCGAGAGCTTCCAATTCCTCGACGGCGGCAAGCGCGAGGACGGGCCGGGCGGCGAGCCCGCGGGCGAGGAGTCGGGCGGTGGCGAGCCGGCCGCGCGCTCGTCTCGACCCCAGCGTCCACCTGCGGTCCGTCCGCCGTCAGCGCCCCCGTCGGGCGCAGGCCCAGCCCCCCCGATGGGCGGCAACGACTACAACCTCGACGACCCGCCCTTCTAACTGACGCATACGGAGCCTGGATCGTTTTTCCCACTTACGATCCCGGCGCTGGCGCCGGGCCAGGCACGATTTTGCCTGACGATTATCCAATGACGCAGTTTCTTCGTCGATCGGTGGCGATGGTGCGATTCACTGGACTTGACCTTTCGTCAATGAGCCATAGACTCTGCAATGAGCGACGAGAAACGAGTCGACGTCTCGAAACGACTTTCGCCGACGACAGCTCGGCAGCTCATCGTCTCGATTGTCGAGTCTGGGTCGATTTCGATCATCGACCACGCTAAGGCGCGCATGCTGGAGCGCGTCATTTCGACGACCGATTGCATGAAAGCGTTGCGGAGCGGCCGGGTTGACGAGCCCGAGTTCGAGCACGGGAGTTGGCGATATCGAATCCAGACGCGGCGCCTTTGCGTCGTCGTCGCATTCCGGTCCGAGTCCGAGCTGGTGATGGTGAGTACATGGCGAAAAGACTGAATCGATGCGTCGAGTGCGGCGCGCCGATGACGTCGTCGCGCGCGACCTACGCCTACGATGAGAGCGGCTTGCAAGGCGTCTTTCTCGAGGACATCGAGATTCGTCGTTGCAGGGCGTGCAAGACGTCGGAGGCGGTCATCCCGCGAATGGAGGAGCTACACCGGGTCATGGCCCATACCATCGCCGGCAAACGGCCGCGGCTGTCGCCTGAGGAGATCCGGTTCCTCAGGACCCACCTCGGATGGACCCAACGCGCGTTCGCAACGAGATTCGGCGTGAGCGTGGAGCGAGTCAGCCGCTGGGAGAACGGCCATCCGATCAGTCGGACCGCGGAGAGGCTTCTGAGAGTGCTGATTCTGACTCGAAGATCGAACGGCGCCTTCTCTGCCGAAATGCTCACGAAGCTCGCAGCTGACCCGTCTCGGCGCAACGGGCGCATGAACATCAAGCGAGTGCCGGTCAACCGAATCGCGAAGTGGCGGGTCGAGCGAGCCTGACGTTTGCCGAACCGTGGATGCGATTCGAGACCGCACGGCACCGGGGGAGTGCATGAAGCGAACGATTCTCGTCGCGCTCCTCGCGTTGGGCGCGTGCGCCGAGTCGCCCACGACGAAGCCACCTGATGTCGTCGCGCGGCGGCCGGTACCGCGCCCTGAGAAACCCAAGCTAGTCCGTCGTCATGCGGACGGCACGACGGAGCCTTCATCGAATTACGTGATCGATCAGACATTCAACACGCTCAACAACTCGTTTTTCGAACACATGCTGGATTTCTTCCCTGCGTCGACCGACGACGAGGGATACAAGTTCACCACTCCCTCGGGCCCGGCGGTGATTCCACGAGGCCGCCCCATCGACTCCTACACGATCTTTCGACTCGACGCGGGAAGCCTGGCGGTCCCCGCCACCCCGTGGACTTCGGCCAGTGCATGAATGGGAAGTGGGAGCTGACCCTCGAGCCCGACGACTATCCGTGGCCGACGATCCCAGCGAACAGTCCCACGCACGAAGCGCGGGCCGGAGTCTGGCTCGTTCACTTCGTCGAAGGCGAGCCGATTGAAATCGACATCCCCGGCGTCGGGGCTCGGACCTTCGTGCCGTGGCTCGTGGAGTCGATCGACTGGGGACAGAAGTGACGGCATCCGGGTGCCGGACGCCGGCCCGGCGAGTTATCTTGTCGTGATGCGTTGCGACGAATCGGGTGCGTCATGACCACGGGGCTGAAGCGCCGCATTTATCGCGCCGGCGCCCGCTACCTCGAAAAGCCCGACGTCGAAGGTCTCCTCGAGGTCAAGTTCCCGACGTATCGCTCGATCGTCCACGCGGCGATGAACGAAGCGGCGTTTCGCCTCGGATACGATCGCGGCTATCGCCTCACCTCGGTGAACGTCGAGGTCACGAACCGCTGCAACCTGAAATGCATCGAGTGCCCGACCGTCGACGCGATGCGGCGGCCGCAAGGGCTCATCGACTACGCGCTGTTCGAGAAAATCCTCGCGGAGAACCCGCAGCTCGAGTTCATGCTGCTCTTCCAGTGGGGCGAGCCGTTCCTGCATCCGCGCGTGCTCGACATGGTGCGAGCGTGCGCGGCGCGCGGCGTTCGCACGATGCTGACGTCGAACGGCACGCTGCTCGGTCCCGAGCGGCGCCGAGAAATCCTCGAATCGGGGCTCACGCGCCTCACGATTTCCATCGACGGAGTCGGCGACACGCACACGCGCATTCGCCGCTATCCGTACGAGCGGCTGCGCGAGTCCGTGCTGACGCTCGTGCGCGAGCGCGACGCGCTCGGCCGCGGTCCGGCGATCGACGTGTCGATGGTCGTCTTCGACGAGACCGAGGCCGACGTGCCAGCGTTCCGCCGCGAATGGGTAGGCGTCGTCGATCGCGTGCAGGCGATCCCGATGTTCGTCGCGGGGAAGCGCGAATCGGCGTGCCGAGAACTCTGGCGCGGCACGATGGTGGTGCTGTGGGACGGCCGCGTGACCGTCTGTTGCGCCGACTACGACGGCGCGCTCGTGGTCGGCGACGCGCGCAAGGAACGACTCGTCGACGTGTGGGACGGAGAGCGCATGCGCGCGCTCCGCCGCGCGCACCTCGAATCCCGGTTCCCCGGCATTTGCGCGCAGTGCTCCGAGTATCGGTCGGCGCACGTGTCGCCGCGGTTCGCATAATCCGCCGCCATGTGGGTGCTCGGCCTCAACACCCTTCACGATGCGAGCGTCGCGCTCGTCCACGACGGCGAGATCGTCGTGTGCCTCGAAGAAGAGCGGCTCTCGCGCACGAAGCACCATCGCGGCTTTCCCGAGCGATCGATCCGCGAGGCGCTCGCGTTCGCGAAGATCACGTTCAACGACGTCGGCGCGGTGGCGTTCTACTGGCATCCGTGGCATCGACTCGGCCACTTCGCGGCGCACGTCGTGAGCCACTTGCCGCGCTCGTTGTCGTACCTGCGGTTCCAGCCGGAATTGTGGGGCGGCTTCGTGGGCGTCGGGCGGCGGCTTCGCGAGGAGTACGGCTTCCGCGGCAAGCTGCGATACGTGAAGCATCACGTGGCACACGCGTACAGCGCGTTCTGTCCGTCGCCGTTCGAGAGCGCCGCGGTGCTCACGGTCGACGGAACCGGCGAGTGGACGACGACCGCGTTCTTTCGCGGAGACGCGAGCGGCATTGCAACCGTTCGCGAGATCGGCTATCCGGACTCGGTCGGCAAGGTCTACGAGGCTCTCACTCAATACCTCGGGTTCAAGCCGCTCTGTGACGAAGGAAAGGTGATGGGGCTTGCACCGTACGGCGCGCCGCGCTTTTCGGAGGCATTCGAGCGCATCTTGTCGTGGAACGGAAACGCGTCGCTGCACGTCGGCGCGGAGTTCTTCCAATATTGGCTCGGTCGCGACCCGAAGTACGCGCCCGCTCTCGTCGATCTCCTCGGTCCCGCGCGCGTGCCCGAGAGCGCGCTCGACGATCGGCACAAAGACGTCGCGGCGTCGTTGCAGCGGAGGACGGAGGAGGCGATGCTCGCGCTCGCCGGCGAGGCCGCGAAGCTCGCGCCGTCGCGAAACCTTTGCCTGGCCGGCGGCGTGGCCCTGAACTCGGTCGCGAACGGCCGCGTGCTGCGCGAGTCCGCGTTCGACGGGCTCTTCGTGCAGCCGGCCGCGTACGACGCCGGTGCGGCGCTCGGCGCGGCGCTCGCGGTGAGCCACCGCGCGCAGCGGCGGCTGCCTCGCCCGAAGTTCGATCACGCGTACCTCGGAGCAGAATTCGACGAGGCGTCGTGTCGCCGAGCGCTCGAGACGTCCGGCGTCGCGTTCGAACACGTCAACGACGCGCCGGAGCGCGCAGCACTTCTCCTCGCGTCCGGCAAGGTCGTCGGCTGGTTCCAAGGGCGAGGGGAGTACGGCCCGCGCGCGCTCGGCAACCGCTCGATCCTCGCGGACCCGCGCGATCCCGGGATGAAGGATCGCCTCAACGAACGCGTGAAGCATCGCGAGGGATTCCGGCCGTACGCGCCGTCGATACTCGAGGAGCGCGCGAGCGAATGGTTCGTGGGCGCCTACCCGTCGCCGTTCATGCTGCTCGTCTTTCCCGTTCGCGAGGACAAGCGCGCGAAGGTTCCCGCGATCACACACGTCGACGGGACCGCGCGCGTGCAGACGATCTCGCGCACGACGAACCCGAAGTTCCACGCGCTCGTCTCCGCGTTTGATCGAAGGACGGGAGTGCCGCTCGTCCTCAACACGTCGCTCAATCGCCGCGGCGAGCCGATGGCCGGACGTCCCGAGGACGCCGTGAGGCTTTTTCTCGGAACGGAGCTCGACGCGCTCTTCCTCGGCGACCTCCTCGCCGTGAAGGGGGAGGGGAGCGCGGCATGAACCTCTCGCTGGCGAAGCGACTCGACCGCATGCTCGGCGGCGCGACCGCCGCAGCGCTCCGTCTCGCGCGGAAGCGCCGACCGCTCGAGCCCGACTTCCGCGTGCGCCGCATCCTCGTCGTGAAGTTGTGGGGAATGGGCAACTGGGTGCTCCTGGCGCCGCTCGTAGGCGCGCTTGCGCGCCGGTGGCCGCTCGCGGAAATCGACGCGTTGTCCTTCGACTCGAATCGCCAGATTCTCGACGCCGACCCGAGGCTCGCGCGCCGCCATCTGCTTCCGCTGCGCGGGTTCGGGAAGTTCGCGCTCGCGGCGATGCGGACGGCCATCGCGTTGCGCCGCCGTCGCTACGACGTCGTCGTCGACTTCGAGCAGTTCAGCCGCTTCTCGGAAGTGATCGTGCGGCTCGCCGCGCCAAGACACGCGATCGGCTTTCGCGCCGCCGAGGGATCGCGCGGCCTCCTCTACGACG
>JACOTG010000170.1 GCA_016178505.1 Planctomycetota bacterium | reverse complement strand
TGGAGCTCGAGCGGCGTGCCGAGGTCGACTCCGAGGTTTCGATCCGTTCCGCCGCCTTGGAGCGAAGACCCGATGTTGATTCCCGTACTCGACGTGACGTTGCCGTCGACGAGAGCCGGGATCTCGGACAGGGCGCCCATGAGCGGAGTCGTGTCGATCGCGAAGAGACCCGCGACGGGTGAGAGCGCCGGAAGACCGCCATTACCCTCCGCGGTGTTGTCGTGGCGCTGCGTTCGATCGACCAGCACGCCCATGCCGAGGTTCGTCCCCTTTTCGTCGAGGTCCTCCTGATAGTCGAGCCGTCCGATGTGTTCTTGAATCGTGCGGTCCGCGTCGTCCGTGTGGTCGTTCAGCGAGTCGAACGTACCGGCGTACGTGAGACGCCATGGGCCGAAAGCATGGCTGACGTTGACTTCCGTCTCCGATTCGTCGCTGTTCGAGTCTCCGCCTCTCAGTCCGATGCGCTCGACGCTGAGCCGAACGCTCGGCAACCCGAGCGGATTCCAGCCGACTCGGCCGAAGAGATCCTCCCGTTGGAAGGTCGTGGCGTCTGCGCCGCCGCCTTGCTTGCTGTAGAGCCCGTTGCTTCCTGTCTCGATGTCGAAGATCTGATCGCGATATGCCACGTCGACGGACGGCTCGAAGACTCTCGAGGAGAGGAGACTGGAGTCCTCGCTGTGTTCGAGGCTCGTGTCCGTGAGGATCGATCGGAGGCCGAGTCGATACGTGATGCCCGCGAGCGCGCGGTTCACGACGCCGACGTCGTAGTTGTGGAGGAAGCCCGCTGAGCGCTTCCCGCCGGTGTCCACGGATTGGACTCCTTCCTGAATTCGGCCCGTGAACGTATTGCCGCCGAGAGTTGGGGACGAGCTGCACCCTCCGCCAACGAGGGCCGACGTGAGCACCCAGAGACCGACGGCACCCCGGCGCCATCGCGTGCCACTTGCCGCCATAGGCGACCCATGTTTTCCCTGTCATCCACAGGGCCGTCGGACGTCGTCACGCGCGTTCCGCAGAATGGAGCCGACGTGCGCACCCGCTTGGCCAGGCTCGGCACGCGAGGCGCGGACATCATGCCTTACTTGCGCTGCCGAGAAAACGGCGGACGCGCCGAGCGCGTGAATTCGACGTGAGTTCCCGTGCAGAGACTCCGACGACGATTCTCGCGTTGCGCGTCCAAACCGATTCGGTCGGGATCGTTTGCGTCGTTTCCGGAAGCAGAGTCAGTACGAGGAGCCGCGTCGGCCTACTTCCCGTCGGCCTTCGGCTTCGGGTGAGCGATCTTCTTCTTGAACTCCTCGAAGTTGAACTCTTTGTATTGCGGACTCTCGGGGTTGTGGCAGCCTCGGCAGAGTTTCTCGTCCGGAACGCGGAGTCCGTTCGCCATTGCTTCTTCTTTGCCCTTTTCGAAGACTTCCTTTTTCGCGTACAGCTCGCCGGCGCCGTGGCACGCCTCGCAGCTCACGCCGTCTTCCTGGACGATCTTATCGTTGAGACGTTCCGCCGGTTCGCCGAATCCGGTCACGTGACACTTGAGGCACTCGGGTGCCTTTTGCGGATCTGCAATTCCCTTGGCTTTCGCGGTCTCCTTCGCTTTGTCGGTGCCAAGGACTTCGAACGCATGAGCGTGCGGGCTCTTCTCCCAAACCTTGAACTGAGCCCCGGTGGATTCCGCGAGGTGGCAGAGCTTGCACTTCTTCGGTCCGACGAACTTCGCGACCGGCTTGTCCCCGCCTCCATCGAGAAGCGCTGGCGCCGTCGGCGTCGGCTCGGATGCAAACACGGATGCGGAATGACCGACGGCGCACACGGCGAACGTGCCGGATGCCGCAACGGCGGTAACCAAACCAGCGAGAGCGATGAATCGGGGACGAGTCATGAAGAACCCTCCTGTTCGAGTGCAGTGCACGGATCCACCGCCCAAGCCTTGCGAGTCGGCACAATGCTGTCCGTGTTCACCGGAGCGAAACCGCAGACGTTATCCGCACCATGCAGGATGGTCAATCGGCCTTCCCGCCTGAGTCAGGTCTGGATCGCCCGTTGATCGATGGCCTAGGGCAAGAGCTGTGCCAGCTCTTCGCGATGCTTGCGGTCGAAGTGTCGATCGGGATGAGCAGCCCGTCAGTCGCCGCGAGAATCGTCGATTTCCCGTCGGAGTTTCCGAGGCACCGATCGGCGTCGCGAAGCGAAGGCGAGAGATTCCCGACGGCACGCTGCGGAAAATCCCGCAGCGTCGAGGGAGGCGCCACAACCGTCCAACGCGCGATCCGTGGTGGTCGTGCCGCGTGCCCAATCGATTCGGCACGCGTTCGAGTTCCCGCTCCCGTGAAACGGCGCTTGTTCTTCTCATGGCGTGGCCGCCGACCGAAACGCACGCGGATGCGTGTTTGGCGCTGCGCAGCCTGCAGAATACTCTCGAGAGCAGCAGCCGAGGGGGGATCGGGTCGGTTTCGTCCTCCGCGGATTCCGAGATCGACCCAGCCGACGTCGAGCTTCAGAGTTTGAAGAGCGCGACCGCGTTGTCGCGAAGGAGCTTCCGTTTCGCCTCGGGTCGCAGCTCGAGCGATTCCAACGCATCGAGGTTCGCCGCCCATGGCAGGCCATTCGTCCCCCAGAGGCAACGATCCTGCCCGAGCCGGCTGTTGATGAAATGCACGACCTCCGGCTTCAGGTATTTCGGGCTCCAGGCGTCGATGCCGAGCCAGACGTTGTCCCACTTGTAGGCGACGGAGATGAGCTCTTCGCACCAGGGCCAGCCGGTATGTGCGCCGACCATTTTCAACGTGGGGAAGTCGCACGCGATGCGATCGAGGTGGATCGGCCGGGCGTTCTCGCTCGGCATCGCTTCGAGAACGTGGCCGACCTGCATCGAAACCGGGACGTCGAGCTCCACGCACTTTGCGTACAGCGGATACATTTGCGGCGCGTGGAGCGGCAGGTCGAACCCGTAGATGTGGACGTAGACGCCCTTGAATCCGTGTTCCTTCACGGCGACCTCGATCTCGCGCAGGCTCTCCTGGATTCGGAACGGGTTGTATCCGGCGAGCCCGACGAAGCGCTTCTGGTACGCCTTCGTGTATTGAGTGACCTCCTCGAGCTTCGTGTCCATGTACATCCAGTGGTTTCGGTGCGACCACATCTTCGTCTGCGTGACGAACACTCTCTCCACGTTCGCTTCGTCCATGCGATGCACCATCGCCGGGATGGACTCGAACTGAGGAAGCCCGCCGATCGAGCGCTCCATGCGGCAGATCAGCTCGTCTTTCTTCGCGTCGTTCCACCTGCGGATGAACTCCGGCGTGGAGACGTAGTACATGATGTCGATGGCTGCGACGTCCTTCGCCATGTCTCGTTGCTCCTTGGATCGTTCGAGTTCTTCGTGTCGATCCGACGATTGGATTCCAGAGTCCAGGCTTACGCCATCGTGAGCCCGCCCGAGACGCTCAGCGTCTGACCCGTCACGTAGTCCGCGTCGCGCGACGCGAAGAAGACGACGGCGCCGGTCACGTCCTCCGGCCGACCGACGCGACCCATTGGAATCGCGCGTGCGACCGCATCGAGGATCTTCGCGTTGGTGGGAGCCGAGTCGCGAAGCGCCTGCAAGAGCGCGGTCTCGATGAGACCCGGGCAGACCACGTTGACCGTGATGCCTTGGCGCGCGACCTCGCGCGCGAGCGCTTTCGAAAAGGCGATGACCGCGCCCTTGGATCCCGAGTAGACGGCCTCGCCGCTCGATCCCGCTCGGCCCGCATCGGATGCGATGTTCACGATGCGTCCGCCGCCGCGCGCGAGCAGGTGCGGGAGCACCGCCTTGCACGTCGTCAGCATCGCGCGGAAGTTGAGCGCGATGATCTTGTCCCACGCTTCCTCGTCGCTCTCGACGAAGACGCCCATCTTGTCCGTGCCCGCGTTGTTCACCAGCACGTCGATGCGACCGAAGCGATCGAGCGTTTGCTTCACGGCGTGGAGGACGTGATCCTTCCGCGTGAGGTCGACCTCGACGGGAAACGCTTCGCGCTTCAAAGCCTCCGCCTCGCGAGCGACCTTTTTCGCGCGCTCGCCGTCGATGTCGAAGATCGCGATCCGGCTGCCTTCTTCGGCGAGCGCGAGGGATATGGCGCGGCCGATTCCCTGGCCGCCGCCGGTCACGATCGCGGTCCTGCCTTCCAGTCTCATGATCGTTGTCCTTTCTTCACTGCACCGTCTTCTCGAGCTGCACCATCGGACCGCGGTGGAAGCCGAGGTGCAGGAAGAACTCCCTCACGTCTGCTTGGTCGAGGTCGAGGAGCGTCGCGACCTTCTCGATCGCCCGTAGCTCGCCGGCACTCTGGAGGAATCGGTCGACGAGCGCCTGACCGACCCGCGCGCCGCGATAGCGAGGCTCGACGCCGACGAGATCGATCCACGCCGTCTTCGCGGCCATGCCGAACTCCGACTCGCCGACCCAACCGAAGAGGAAGCCCACCACGCGTCCGTCCGTCTCCGCGACGAGCGACATCCACGGCGGGCGGAGAGCCGCCATCTCGAGACGCGTTCGCCAGTACTCGGGGCGCGGACGGCCGGTGATGATCTCGTCGATGCGGGCGATCGCCTCGCGATCGGTGGCCTCGACGGATCTAATGTCGATGGAGTTTCGATGCATCAGAGAGCCCTCCCAGCGGATTCCATCGTCTGCAGCTTCGCGTGTCGGCGAAGCCCGAGGATCGCGGCGCCGAGCGCCGTCGTGAACTGCGGGTGCTCGGGAACGTTCACGGGGGTCCCGAGCTTTTCGCGGATGGCAACGAGCATTCCCTGCTGGAGCGCGACGCCGCCGATGAACGTCACGTCGCCGTCGAGGCCGACGCGCCGGAGCAGAGACAGCGAGCGCTCGGCGAGGGAATTGTGGATGCCTCGAAGGATGTCCTCGACGGCCACCCCCTCGGACACGTGGTTGATGATCTCGGACTCGGCGAGCACCGCGCAGACGCTCGAGATCGGCTGCCCCGTTCGCGACCGCGCGGAAAGCGCACCGATGTCGTCCACGGTCACGCCGAGGTACTTAGCCGCGCGCTCGAGGAAACCACCGGAGCCCGCAGCGCACTTCTCGTTCATGTGGAACGTCTGCACCTTGCCGTTGTCGCGGAGCTGGATGGCGCGAGAGCATTGCGCGCCGACGTCGAGGACGTAGCGCGTCGCCGGAAACAGCGTCGCCGCGCCGCGCGCGCCGCACGTGAGATCGGTGATCTGCACGTCGCGAAACGGGATGGCGTAGCGACCGAGTCCGGTGGTCGCCGTGTACGCGATCTCGCCGGCCGTCGCGTGCGCGTCCGCGAGCGCCGATTCGAGCGCCTCTCTCGCGACCTTCTCGAAGTCCGCCTTCGTCTTCCTGACGCCGCGCCCGCGCACTCGCGCCTGCTCGTCGACGAGCACGCACTTCGTGGCGCCCGACCCGACGTCGATTCCGGAGATCAGCATGGTTCGCCCACCTTTCTCCCCAAGCTGCCGACCTGCGGACCGCTGCGCGGCGTCATCTGCGTCGTCCCTCCTCCTCATCGATTCTCCCTTCCGAATCGCCTCGTCGTCGCTCCTAGCATCTGACGTCGCTCGCTGGCCCGCAGGAGTCGCGCGTCTCTCGTTCGTTCCATCCGTCCAATCGACATCTTGGGGAGAAAGGCGGGCTAGCTCCTCGCCGCGGCGACTCGGGCACGCTCGAGCGCGAAGATCGCGGCGCCGAGAGCTCCCATGAAATGGCCCTCGGGGCTCACGTTGAGGCGCGTGCCGAGCACCTCCTCGAGCGCTCGCACCATGGCGATGTTTCGCGAGACCCCACCCGTGAACGTGACCTCGTCCTCGACGCCGACGCGCCGGACGAGGGCCATCGTGCGCGAAGCGATCGCCTTGTGCACGCCGCCGAGCACGTCCTCGACGGTCTTCTTCTGCGCCATGTACGAGAGGATGTCCGACTCCACGAAGACCGTGCACACGGAGGTGAGGCGGACGGGATCCTTCGCATGCAGCGCTACGGGCCCGATCTCGTCGAGCGTCATGCCGGTCACGTCGGCGGCCGCCGAGAGGAACCGCCCCGTCCCCGCCGCGCACTTGTCGTTCATCGAGAAGTCGAGGACCGAACCGTCGGCGCCGACCTTGATCGCCTTCGTGTCCTGGCCGCCCATGTCGATGACGGTTCGCGTGGC
Organism: Planctomycetota bacterium; assembly: GCA_016178505.1. Taxonomy (GTDB): domain Bacteria; phylum Planctomycetota; class JACOTG01; order JACOTG01; family JACOTG01; genus JACOTG01. Next base: position 46,115 of record JACOTG010000170.1, on the reverse strand, counting down.
GGGGTAGAGCGAGTGAGCGCCGCGCGCGTGACATGTGATCTCGGTGATCTGCGCGTCGCCGAACGTCACTTTGAATCGACCGTATCCTGTCCCGACGACGCAGCCGACCGCCTCGCGCGCGATGCCGGCGTTCTCGCATGCCTCGCGGAAGGCTTCGTCCGCCGCCTTCACCACGTTGGCGCCGGTAGGGATCAGCGAGCGACCCAAGATGCGAAGCGATTCGTCGACGATGACGGCCTTCGACTGCGTGGAGCCGACGTCGACGCCGGCCCCGTAGACGATGGCATTCATCGGTGACCGCCTGACGCCACGAGCTTCTTGTGCTCGAGCGACTCGAAGAACGCATCGATTCGGTTCTTGAGCTGCGCTTCGGAGTAGTAGCGCGGATCCTCGAGATCGGATTCGACGAGGAGCGTCGGGACGCCCAACTCCTTCGTGAAGTACTCGCGCATGTCGCCCTGGCCGGCCGAGAAGAGCCGGCAAGACTTCACGGAATGGATGACGAGCGCGTCCGCGTTCCACTCCTCGACGTAGCGTTTGATCTGTTGGTAGCGCGCGACGATCGATCGATTGGTGAGGTTCTCGCGAAGCATCTGTTCGGCGATCGACTCGAGCGGTCGGCGCGGATCGTGGCGGAAACCCCACTCCCAGATCCCGCCGACCGTCGAGTAGGTGGACTGGACCGCGACGGCACCCCACTTCGCGAAGAGGTTTCGGAAGCTCTTGTAGTAGGGGTAGGGCGGCGGTCCCTCGACGACCGTGCGGAATCGTTCCTCCGGGAGCGGCCCGACGCCGCGCGTCGCGAGATCTTCGAACTCCCGCACGGCATCGTCGAAGAACTCGGCCGCCTCGCGCGTTCCGCGCAGCACGTTGATCGGCCCCATCATGTTGATGGCGTCGAAGTATGCGTCGAACGGCGCGGGCGTCCGCTTGCAGAGGTGCTTGCAGCGCGCGTAGCCGTCCTCGGCGCGGGCGGAGTGCGCGAGGATCTCGCGCAGCTCGTCGATGTCCATCTTGTGCCCCGAGACGCATTCGAGCAGCGCGATCAGCTCCTCGATCTGTTTGACGACGTATCGCACGTCGGCTTCGCTCGGCTCGGTCGTGCGCAGGAACGGAACGTCGAGCATGAAGAGCTTCGAGCCGCTCACGTCCGCGAGGTGCTCGAACCACTTCACGTAGACGTTGCACCCGACGTAGTTGCAGACCGTGACCGTGGGAAACGGGATCGGCTTGCCGGGCCCCATGCCGCCGTCGAGGTAGAGGCCGATGTCCGCCTTCACGTACGCGCAGTTGTCGCTCGAATACCCCGCTTGCTCGGCCCTCTGGATGAGCGGGAGCGACTTGTGGCGGATCGCGGCCTGGAGTGCGGTGACTTCTGGGAAAAGCGGGAGCACGTGGCACGCGCGCAAGAGTTCCACGCAGTTTCCCGAGATCATCAGCGCGGCCGTCGCGCGGTGCTCCGCCTCGGCGCGACCCACTTCTCCCATCCACGCAGACATGAGTTCCCGCGATTTCTCGTGAACGCCGCCTTCGTACTTCCGGTCTTTCGTTCCCGTCGATTCTGCGGTCATCGGTTTCTCCACGGGCTAATCGAAGAGCATCGACTCGACGAAGGTCTCGATCTCGTTTCGCGTGCGCTCGAACGTCCACATCTTCTCTTCGAACTCGACGACGAGCTGCGGAACGTGCTCGCGCTCGAGTCCCTGCTTGATGAGCACGTAGTCGAAGAGTGCGGGCTCGCAGAACTTTGGCAGCAGGAACACGACGGCGTCAGCTCGGGCTCGCCGAACCTTCTCGATCACTCCCAGCGATCGGTGTTGGCGTCCCTCGTGGCGGGTCGACGACGCGACGCCGCGGTCGAGGTACGCGACGGCGAGTCGCTCGAACGGGTCGCCGTCCGTTGAAACGTCGTCCGTGAACCACCTCCAGCCGAGGAAAAGGTCGTCCTCGACGACGTAACAGCCCGACTCCTCGAGGATCTCCAGCAGGCCCGGAGGCGGCTGTTCGCAGAACGCGCCTTCGATCACCACGCGAATGCGATCGCGCGGACGCTCGGTGCGACGCGATGCCGTGTCCAGCAACGCGTCAAGTCGAAGCAGGCTCTCCTCGGGTGCCGTTCGCGTGGCGGCGCGAAGCGCCACGAAGAACTCCGTGATCGGCAGCTTCTCTGGGGAGTCGATGCGAAGCGCGTAGAGCGCACGAATCCTCGCGCGGACGGCGTTCCAGGTCGCGATGCTCCGGCGAAGGGCGTCGTCCGTGACGGGCGCGCCGAACGCCTCGGCGAATCGCGATGCGAGCCGGCGAAGCTCGCTCGCGAGGTACTGCGACGACTCGGACGAGGTCGAGTTCTGCGGCAGGTGGAGGTACTCGACGAACGTGTCGCTGAAGTTGCGAGCCCACACGCTCGACAAGTTGCGCGCAACGTCGCAGATGTTGGAGAAGACGAAACCGTCGACCCCGCGGACGAGGTCCTGGAATCCGAGCTCGAGGCTCGACTTCGCGATCGAGCAGACGAAGGACTGAAAGCGGGCGTCCGCGTGCGTCAGCTCGACGGTCGTTCCGCCGCCGAGCAAGGCCATCGGCAGCATCCCCGCGGCGTGGATCACTTCGGTCGGCGCGTAGACCGGGTAGCACGCGATCGCGCGTCCGCCCGGATGCTCGGCCTTCCACCGCAGCGCCGCGTCTCCGAGCGACAGCACGCCGACCTCGCGGCGCGGCTCCAGCAGGGCGGCAGTCTCGGTGGTCATGAATCTCTCCTCAGCGCCATCTCGGCGTCCGAAAGGTCGAGCGTTCGATGCAGGAACCCGTTCAAGAAGAGGCGCGCGACCGTGCGCGACAGCGAGCGTGTCTCGTCGTCCGATCGAAGGAACGGGCGCGTCGCGATCCCGTTCAGCATTCCGAGGAGCAGATTGGTCGCCGACGACAACTCGTCCTCGGTGCCGCCGAGCGGATCGATCTCACGCAGGATTCCGAGCCCACGCGAGAGGTACGCGCCGCGCTTCGCCGCGATCTCCGAACGCTTGGGCTCGAGGAGCATCTCCCAATCGCGATTGATGATCTTGAGGGCGGCAGGACGCTGAAGCGCGAAGTCGAGATGGGTCTCGACGAGGGCGAGCAGCTTCGCGTGCGGCGTCCGCGCGCGGGCGAGCCTTTCGTCCAGCGCAGCCATGAGCTCGTCGAGGGAGTGGTCGAGGACGAGGAACAGAAGCTCCTCTTTGCCTCCGACGTAGTGGTAGAGACCGGCCAGGGAGAGTCCGGCCCTCGCCGCGATCTCGCGAATCGACGCGCGTTCGTAGCCGCGCAGCGCGAACACGTCGAGCGCCGCTCGCAGGATCTCGGGATATCGCTCCTCGATCGTCATCGAACACCTCACCGAACAACCGTTCGAACGAACGGGAGTCTAGACGTTAGGTGCGGCGATCGAGAATGAGGCGAACGATTCAATTGCGTAGTGCATCCGCATCATTTCGATCGACGATCGGCCGATGCGTCGAGCGGGGCAGGGACTAAAGGAGTCGCCGGCGCCGCGCGCACGCGACCGCCTCGAGGCGGCTGTGCACGCCCAGCTTCTGCATCAAGTTCTGGACGTGGTTGCGCACCGTTGCCGGGCTGACATGGAGCTTCGCGGACGCGGCCTTCGTATCCGCGCCGGCGGCGAGTAGGCGCAGGATCTCGACTTCACGTCGCGTGAGCGGGGAATCGGAATCGGGAGGAGGTGATTCTGCCTCTCTTTCGCGACGGTCTTGGATCAGCTCCAGGATGCGGTGCGTCGACGTCACGTCGCGGAACAAGTGCGCCGTGAGTTCGTCGGCCGGCCGAGCGCCGGGGAGCACGATCGTGCTGACGTTGATCCAGACCCTTCGTCCGGATTTCGTCGGAGTCTCGACGTCGAAGTTCTGGACGACATCGTGCATCCGAACGAGCGACATTACGTGGCAGCCGCGATAGCAAAGGCGATTGCCGTTCGCATCGCATCCACGAATCACGTCGCAACACGCCTTGCCGACGGCGTCTGCGCGGGTCCAGCCGAGGATGCGCTCTGCCGTTCTGTTCCACAGGACGATGCGTCCATCTCGCGAGACGACGAACGCTCCGTCGCCGGCGTTCACCAGCGCCTCTTCGAATCGTCCCATCGGTGGGCGGCTCATTTCACCGGGCATTCTATCCTGCCCTCGCCGAAAGGGGTCCCGGGACGTGATCGAGTTCGCGATCCACGTTCGACGACTCTTGACCCCAGCACGCGGCTCCGCCTATCTTGTTCCATATATCAGGATCAGGTTGTCCTATTAAGCGCGGCCCGAGGCATCGCCATCAGGAGGGAACGGATGTCTGCTTCTCGATCTCGAGCGATCGAATCTCGTCGCGTCGCCGTTCGGCGCCCATCGGCAGATGGAGCCGCAGGATCGCGCGCGGAGTCGGGCGTTCCGGGAACGGGCGAGGCGCTGCCGCGCTCGAAGGTCGGCTCCCGTTGGCGCGTCGCGACTCTATCCCTCGTTTATCTGCTCACGGTCGCTCACTTCGTTCACTGGAAGCTCGCCGGCAAGACGTTGGCCCCGCTCGAGCTGAACGAGGTGATGTACACGCTCGAGCTCGGAATCGTCACGGCCGGTTTCCTCTTCATGGTCGCGGCGTTCGTCGCGTCGGCGATCTTCGGTCGATTCTTCTGCTCCTGGGTTTGTCACATCCTCGCGCTCCAGGACTCGTGCGCATGGCTGCTCGGGAAGATCGGGATTCGTCCCCGGCCCATCCGATCCCGCGCGCTCCTTCTCGTTCCCGTCGGAGCGTTGCTCTACATGTTCGCGTGGCCGCAAGTCCTTCGCATGCTCGATGGGCAGCCGATGCCGAAGTGGCGAATCCTCGGCGACGACGCCGGGTGGGCTTCGTTCGTGACCCGCGATTTCGCGCGCAACCTGCCGGGCCCGACGATCGCGATCCTCACGTTCCTCGTCTGCGGCTTTTGCATCGTGTACGTGCTGGGATCACGGTCGTTTTGCGCGTACGGATGTCCGTACGGCGCCGTCTTCTCACTCGCCGATCGCGTAGCTCCGGGCCGGATCGTCTCTCGCGGCGATTGCACGAGTTGCGGCCGGTGCACGGCCAACTGCCAGTCGCACGTTCGGGTGCACGAAGAGCTGCAGGCGTTCGGCAAGGTCGTGAGCCCGACGTGCCTGAAGGACCTCGACTGCGTGCGTGCATGCCCGCGCGGCAACATTCATTTCGGGTTCACTCGGCCCTCGTTCTTCGCGTCGTGGCGAAAGCACGATCGAGTTCACCGAACATACGACTTCACGCTCGTCGAAGACGTGCTCGTCGTCGTCGTGTTCCTAGCAACGCTCGTCGTGTTCCGAGGCCTCTACGACGCGGTTCCGTTCCTCATGACGCTTGGTCTCGGCGCGATCTTCGGATTCCTGGCCGTCGTGAGCTGGCGTCTCTTGCGCGAACGCCACGTTCGCTCGTTCGCGCTGGATCTCAAACAGGCAGGGCGCCTGACGAAGAGCGGGGTCGGATTCGCATCGATCGCGGGGGTGCTGGCGCTCTTCAGCGTTCACAGCGGTTGGATTCGATATCACGAAGACTCGGCGCGTCGCGCGCTCGGCGCGTGCGAGGGGGACGTCCACGCCGGTCGATCGCCCGACCCGATCGCGCTCGATCGTGCGACAGCGAGCCTCGAAACGTGTGCGCGTTGGGGCCTGGTCCGACCGCCACGTCTCGAACGGGACCTCGGCTCGATTGCGCTGCTGCGCCGCGAGCCGGAGTCTGCGGAAGGGCACTTGCGTCAGGCGCTCGCGTCGCTTCCCAACGACTTGGACCTGCGCATGCGGCTGGCACGGGCGCTCATGGATCAAGGACGTCGCGACGCCGCGGCCGGAGAGTTGCGAACGACCATCGAGCTCGCATCCGATTCGGCGCGCGATCGGGCGGATCACGCGCAAGTCCGAGCGGCGGCTCACCAGCTCCTCGGCAATTTGTCGGCGGAGGGCGGAGATCGAGCCGGCGCAATCTCCGAGTTCGAGGCGGCGATACGTGACGACCCCCTGGGATCGGCTCCACGAGTCGATCTCGGAATGCTGCTCGCGGACGACGGTCGCCTCGAGGACGCCTTGGCGCAATTCCGCGAGGCGGTCCGGCTCCGTCCCGAATCCTCGCTCGCCCGTTACGACTTGGCGTGTTGCCTTTCCGCGTCGGGAGACGAGGCGTCGGCGGCGTCCGAGTATCGTGAAGTGATCGCGCGCGATCCGAAGAACGTGGACGCTCACAACAACCTGGGCCTTCTGATGGCCAACCACGGCGACCTCGACGCGGCCGTGCGTGAGTTCGAATTGGCGATCGCGATTCAGCCCGAGTTTGCGCACTCCCATTTCAATCTCGCCCGCATCCTGGCGGCTCGCGGTCAACGCGAAGAGGCCGAGCGCCACTTGGGGATCGCCGCGAAGTCGAACCCCGAGTACGCGCACCTCCTCGAAGGCGCCAGCGAGGGCAGGGAAGGGAAGCGCTGATCGGCGGGTGCTTGCGTCGGGGTGGCTCCTCATGACACGATCCGGGGAGAATCGAACGACGGATCGAGGGAACCCGTGCTATCTGCAACCACCGAGTATGCGCTCCGCATCGCCATCGCACTGACCGAGGCTCGAGACCGATCGCTCACGAGTGACGAGCTGTCGACCGTCACCAAAGTACCGGTCGACTATGCGGTCAAGGTCCTTCAGTGGTTGTGTCGCCACGACTTCGTGAGCGCCCAGCGTGGGCGTGGCGGCGGCTTCCGCCTCGCGTGTGACCCGACCACCACGACGCTGCTCGACATCGTGAATGCCATCGACCCCGTGAAGCGCATCCTCGCGTGTCCGCTCGGCCGCGAGGCGCATCGGCATGCCCTGTGTCCGTTGCACCAGCACCTCGACGATCTGATCGCGCAACTTCAGCGAAGCCTGGGCGGCACGACCCTCCAGGACGTGGTGGACGGCTCGCGGGGAGCCGCATCGCTTTGCGAGCCGGCGCAACAGCGAAGTGCCGGACGTCGTCGCGCGCCCGCGCGGGTGGGCCGACGACGGAAATGATCAATCGTCGACTTCGGCGAGGACCTTCGGCGGAAGCAGCCACTTCAGGGTCGCACTCCCCGGAGCGAAGCGTCGCCCGACCTCGGCGCACGCGGCCGCGCCCTTCTTGAACTCGAACGGGGAACGCGCGTCCCGGCCCACGAGCAGATAAGCGCACAAGTTCCCAAGATCCGGCTCGTGACCGACGATGGCGACCTCAGCCGCGCTCGCGTGCCGCGCGAGAGCCTTCAGGATCCGTTCGGGAGTCGCGCCCGATTCCAGCTCGACCGACTCGACCGGGGACGGCCATCTCGCCTCGACTTCGAGGATCTTCGCCGTCTGCCACGTTCGAACGAACGGGCTCGCGAGGAGAATCGCAACGTCGGGCACGAGTCGACCGAGTGCGCGCGCGGAGCGTTCGAAGCGACGAGTGCCTTCGTCGGTCAGCGGCCGATCGCGGTCAGCGGGCCATCGACTCGGATCGTGCTCGTGTGCGATCGCGTGGCGGATGATGATCAGGTTCAATGGATGTCCTCCGAATTCGAACGAAGCGCGCGCTGAAACGATTTCCAGGGCTCTCCGCGAAGTCGGCGATACGTCTTCGCGAAACGACTAGGCGCTCGCGCCGCGCGCCGTGCGTATCGCTCGACGACGCCGCCGAGCTGGCGCGCTGCGTCGCGTCCGAGCCGGGGCCGACCGCTCGCCGCGACATCGAGCACCTGAGTGATGGCGACTCGCGAGTCTTGCATCGTTCCGAGGAGATCCTGGATCTCGACGAGCCCGCGCAGAAGTGGACGCGACGCGTGACCATAGGGTTCGCTGACGAACTCGAGTGCATACCGGAGTCGCTTGCAGCGGATTCGGGTCTCGTGAAACGCGTCCGGTGACGAACGGCGATCGAGGCGATCGGCGATCTTTCGAATCCGGCGCCACAGTCGAACGAGGCGCGGTGCCGCGAACTCGCGAATCGGCAATCGAGTCGCGGGCGACCGCAGGACGGGGTGGCGCCGGAGGATGACGGCGACCGCGGCAGCGGCTTGCTCGGCTCGCCGCGAATCGAGAACGCGAAGCATTCGTGTTCGCGCGGTCCGACGCCTCGCGCCAAGCGCCTCTGCGAACGCCCGCAACGTCGCCGTCTCCGGCGACTCGGAAGCGGGCGTCCACGCCTCGATCTGCTCGATCTGCACGTCGAGGTCGCGAACCGCTCCGAGAGCACGGCCGATCCACCGCAGCGTCGCGCGCAGCCGGCGTCCACGAGCCGGGAGGGCATCGGCAAAGAAACTGAGCCCCGCGCGAAGGCGTCGCGTGGCGACGCGCATCTCGTGAAGTGCGTCGGGATCGTCGCCGAGCCTAGCCGCTGGCTCGTTCGCGAGGTAGATCGCGAGCTGCAGGCGCAGCACGGCTTGCGCGACCGCTCCGGCGTCCATCGTGTCGTCGATCGACGTCGGGCCGAAGTCCGGAACTTCCGTGGGGCGTAGTTCGGCGGCGGACAACCCGAACTCGAATTTCGAGCTCGCAGCGGGAGTGAGAGCGCACGCGGCGCAGAGTTCGTCGGCAAAGGCTCGAAGCGCAATCGACTCGGCTTCACCGACGGCTTCGATTTCCGCACGACGCGTGCGGGCGATCTCGCGTCCACCCGTGTCGAGGAACTGCGAATCGTCGAGCGCAATCATGGCGCAATCACCGTCTGGAAGGCGCAGTGCGAACGAGTGCCGGCGCGTTCGCACGGCGAAGAGCTGCCGTATCGGACGCGAGCCGGCGACCGCACGGACTCTTTCCGCGACCGGGCCGTCCGCGGCGGCGAGGCCGTCCGCATCGGCGGACTCGAGTGCTTGCGTGATCTCACGGCGGCGCGAGAGTGCGCCGGTGCTCGGCTCGAGCGACTTCAGTGTGGCCTCGCAGGTCGCGTCCGATCGACGAATCCGAAGCGCGTGTCGCGACCGAAAGAACCGCCAGTCCGGCGTATCGAAGTAAGAGTCCACGATGTCGATGGACGATTCATCGACGACGTTCGAGCCCGAAGCGAGGTCGGTTTTCGATCGCAGCCACTGCTCGACCTCGTGAAGATCGGTGGCCTCGAACGTCCACTCGACCTCGAGTCGGTTCGTGGCGGGGGGTGCGTGCGAATCCGCGATGGCGATGCTCCTCATGTCGATGAACAGACGGCAGGGATTCTAGCCGATGCGTGGCTATACTCCGCGACCAACATGAGTGACGGACTGCATTCGATCGCGACAGACGAGGCGGCGAAGAATTGGGGCCGCACGACCGAGGCACGTCAAGAGCGGCGCTTCCTCCAAGGTCCGCAGCCGCGGCGATTCGAGTTGATGCTCGCGTGTCGCATCTTCATCGAGTTCATACGCGGGTTTCGCGCGCTCCACTTCGTCGGGCCGTGCGTGACGGTGTTCGGTTCGGCGCGATTTCCCGAAGGGCACCGCTACTACCAGCTCGGGCGCGAAGTCGGAGCGCGCCTCGCCGAAGCCGGCTTCACCGTGATGACCGGCGGCGGGCCCGGCATCATGGAAGCGGCGAATCGCGGGGCAAGAGACGTCGGCGGGCGATCCATCGGCTGCAACATCGAGCTGCCGAAAGAGCAACAGCCGAACGCCTACGTCGATCGATGGATCACGTTTCGCCACTTCTTCGTCCGCAAGGTGATGCTTGCAAAGTACTCGTACGCGTTCGTTGCGCTGCCCGGCGGCTTCGGAACGCTCGACGAAGTCTTCGAGATCGCGACGCTCGTTCAAACCGGGAAGATCCGACGTTTCCCGATCGTGCTCATGGGCGTGGACTATTGGCGGCCGCTGGTGGAGTTCGTGCGGCATCGGCTCGTCGAGGCGAAGACGATCGATCCGGCCGACGCCGATCGTCTCGTCGTGAGCGACTCGGTTTCGGACGTCGTCGATCTCGTCCGGGAGCGGGGCATGGCGGAGTTCGGCCTCACGTACGGGCCTCGCGTCCGCCGCCGCTGGTTCCTCGGGGAGTGAGGCGGGTGACGCCCTCTACTTCTTCGAGACTGGCGGCGACGTGCCGAGGAGGCGTAGCGCGCGCGTGACGAGGCCGAAGAACCGCGTTTCGTCGACGGGGGCCTTCGGATCGTTCCATGCTGCCGAGAACGCCCACCACGTGCCGTCCTTGGCGCGCAGGAGATAGGTGAGGTCGAGCACGCCGCCTTCCGATCCGCCCTTGAACCCGACGTACGGAAACGCCTCTTTCGAGATGTCGAGTCCGCGATTGATCGCGAGGACGTCGCGCCCGGCGGCCGCACTCCCGGAGTCGGTCGCGTGGCGAAGCCAATCCATTGCGCGGCACAGGTCGTTCGCGGAGGCGAACCACTCGATCGTGTCGATGTTCAGCGGGTTCGCAAAGCGTGAGCCGTCGACGTCGGCGGTCGACAGCGCCGCGATTTCCTTGGCGAGATACGCGCGCCGGCCCGCGACGTCCGTCGCGAGGTAGGCGACCGCTCCCTTGCCGGAGTCGATTCCCTTCAGCTTGAACATCTCCACCGTGGCGAGAAACGGACGATTCCGCGCCGCAGAGCGGTTGCCCATCGGCTCGAGAATCGCCTCGACGGTTTCCCGGCCGAGCGCGAAGAGAAGATGGTCCGCGGCCGTGTTGTCGCTGACGCTGATCATCGCCGATGCGAGTGAATGCAGCGTGATCGGCGCGCCGTCGGGCCAGGTGTGGAGCACGCCGCTCGGCAGCGACTTCCGCCGCGGGTCGATCGTGATCACGTCGCTCCACTTTCGTTTGCCGTCGGAGACCTCGCGAACGAGCGCGCCGAGGACGTAGAGCTTGAACGCTGAGCCGATCGCGAGCGACTCATCTCCGTTTTTCGACGCCACGACCTCGAGGTCGTTGGGTTTGTCGCCGAGGCGTGCGAGTGAGAACGACACCGAGCCCGGCAGCTTCCCGAACTCTTCCGTGACGGCGGAAATGTCCTGCAACGCCGGCGACGGTGCGCCGAACCAGAGGCCGATGATCGAGCGCGGAGGCGCGGTCCCAACGGCCACCGTCATCGGCATGACGACGCCCTTCTCCAATACGGCGTCGAACTTGCCGCTGCTCGGCCCTTCGGCCGAGACGAGGGTGACATCGGTGACGGAGCCGTATTGCGCGAACAAGCCCGTGAACAGGCTGCGGAGTTTTTCCGCGGGCAGCGCGCGCAAGAAGCTCGGATCGAACAGGTCGTCAGCCCACTTCGGTTCTTTGGCGATGCAAGCCGCGACGTCCTTTGCTCGGCGTTCGAGGGGCGAGTCGCCGAGGAAGAGCGCCGCGGCGACGGCGATCGCGACGACCGTCATTTCGGAAGCGATGCCACGAGCGCGCGCAGGCGCGCGACGGCCTTCTTGCAATCGTCCGCATTGTTCGCCTTGGCGGACTTCGTCAGCGCGGCGCACGTATCGGCGATGTCTTCCGCCGCCTTCTTCACGGTCGCTTGTTCGCCGGCGGGGCGCGCCGCCGCGAGGTTCACGATCGTCTTCGACGCGCCCGTGACCTTCTTCGCGACCTTGCGAATGCCCGCGAGCTTGCCGCTGGTGATCAGCGCGTCGATGCGATCGAGGTTTCCGGTGATCATCTTGGCGGCATCGGCGATCGACTTCGGGCCTTGATCCGCGGGGTAGTGGAAGCCTTTCGCAGTCACCGTGTGCTCGCCGGATTTGACGGTCACGACCGCGGAGAACGTCGCCGAGTGCGCTTCCATCGCCATCCCGCACTTCGGGCAGGAGCCCGGCGTCTCCGACGGCGGCGCGTCCTTCATCGAATCCTGATAGACGACGAGCGGAATTCTCGCCTCGAAGGCAGGTGCCGCGACGGGACGGGATGCCGCATCCTTCACGACGAGCAGCTCGACCGAATCGTCGTCCGTCTTCACGACCTGTCCGCCGTGCTTGCCGGCACCGGGATCCTTGACGTCGCCGCCCTTCTTCGGCTCGACCGGATCGAGCGTGACCGTCTTCTTGAGACCGCCGTAGTCGAGGTATGCCGTCACCGAGGCTTTGCCGCCGGCAACCGGCTCGCCCTTGGTGTCCGTGACGTAGATTCGCAGCACCCCTTCGGTCGGTCCCTTCGGCGGATCGTCTGCGGCGCGAACGATCGTGATCGGTGCGAGAGCGAGCAGTGCCGACGAAAGCAGAACGAGAGCACGAGTCATCGAAGTCCTCCGTGGTTCACGCCATCGAATTCGAGCCGTTCGACTCGGCGATCGATCGCACCATGATGCCGCCCTCGCCTGCTGACGTCGAGGGGCTCCGTCGCCGGCATCGGTTCACGCGCGCGCGAAACCGTGAGGCTGCCGCGGCGGCAGCGTCGAGCGTCTCAGTCCGTTTCATGATAGGGGCGGCCCGCTTCGTAGAGCGCGACGCGCGCGCGAATGTCGTTCGCGAGCGGTGCCTGGCCTTGCGCGGCGAGGAGGTCGGCGGCCCTTCGCGCAAGGCGAGCCGCATCCGAGAATCGCCCCGATTCGGCGTACGCCGCGGCGAGCGTGTCGAGATACCGCGGATCGCGGTCCCCCGCGACGCCGGCGAGCGACTCCGCAAGGCGCACCGCTTCCGCGGCGTTGCGATCCTCGGCGCGCGGCGACGTCGCGAGAAGGCGCGCGAGCGCGAGCTTCACGCCGGCATCGTCGGGCGATCGCGCGAGTCCGTCGCGCAAGACCTGCTCGGCGCGCCCGTGCTGATGCTCGTCGATGAGCGCGACCGCCAACTCCTGGCGGGCTTGTTGGAAGTCGGGGTCGGCGCGAAGCGCCGCTTCCCAGAGTCCCGCGACTTCATCGAGCTGGTGCTTCGCGCGCAAAGCCGTGGCGAGCCGCGGATAGACCTCGAAGTAGGTCGGGCGAAGTCGAAGGGCCTCGCGATAGTGGAGGACCGCCTCGTCCGAGTGTCCGGCCTGGAGAAGAGCGCGCGCGAGATCGTTGTGCGCCGTCGCGTACGCGGGATTCAGAACGAGCGCTGCGCGAAAGTGTTCGATCGCCTCGTCCGTGCGCCCGAGCTTGGAGAGCGTCGTGCCGTAGTTGACGTGAGCGGTTGGGCTTTGTGGATTCGCGGCGAGCGACGTTCGGTAGTGCTCGATCGCTTCGTCGGTCTTCCCCGCTGACGCGAGAACGAGCGCGAGGTTCTCGTGGCACATCGCGTAGCGCGAGCCTTCGGTCGGATCCAGCTCGAGCGTCTTTCGAAACGCCGCTTCCGCGACGGAAAGCTGGCCTCGCGCCAGCGCGGTCATCGCCAGCTGCAAGCTCTTGATCTCGGGCATGTGGTCCTTCGGATCGGCGCACTTCGGATCGAAGAGGTCCATCTCGCTCGCGGTCGCCGGGACGTCGTTCGTCGCGCCGGCGTCGTCTCCCACGTAGCCGAGTGCGGCGAGCGCTTTCCGCTTCTCCTCGTCCATCGGGCCCGCGAGCCGGCCGCTCTGCCCGGCGTGCGGCGCCGCGGCGATGCGCGCGCGCAGTTCGCGCTGCATCGCCAGGACGCGATCGGGAAATTGAGCGGCGAGGTCGCGCAGCTCGTCCGGATCGTCGGAGACGTGGTACAGCTCGGGACGCGGCGCGTGCACGTACTTCCATCCTCCGACGCGAAGGCAGCGCACGGGCGAGTATCGGAATTGCTCGAAGGGACAGAGCGTCTCGCCGTACGCCGCGAGACCGAGGTCCGGCGTCTCGCCGAGCGCGAGCGGCAAGAGGCTCGTGCCCTGCGCGTCGGGCTTCGGCGGGAGCGCGAGGAAATCGAGGATCGTCGGGACGACGTCGATCGATCGCACTTGCGCATCGACTTCACGGCCCGCGGGAATGCCGCCGGGCGCCGAGACGACGAGCGGAACGCGGAGGACGCAGTCGTAGACGGTGTACGAGTGCGTTTCCTCGCCGTGCTGGCCGCGACTCTCGCCATGGTCTGCGGTCAACGTGACGAGCGTGCGAGACTCGACCCCGATCTCGCGCACCATGATCAGATCGCCGGCGCCGAGCGACCGCCTGGGGCTCTGGTCGCCCTGCGTGTCCTCGACCAGAGCCGCGATCGGCTTGCGCTGAAACAGTTGCGACATGAGGCGGGATTGTACTTGGTCCAGCGGCGTAGGGGCGGACGGCGAGGCGTCGCGTCGACGCGACGAGCTGACGTCGTCGTAGAGATCGAAGCCCTGGTCGAGTCCGTATTCGCGATCGAGCACGATGCCGCCGACGAATGCGGCCGTGCTCCAGCCGTCTCGCGCCAGGATCTCGGCGAGCGTGACGTTTTCGGGAGACAGCCGATAGCGCCCGTTGTCGCGCGCCCCGTGGACGTACGGGTCCGTTCCGGTGAGGAGGCTCGAGTGCGCCGTGAGCGTGATCGGCGCCGTCGACGTGCATTGACGGAAGAGCGTGCCACGTCGCGCCAGGCGGTCGATGTTGGGCGTGCGGATCGTCGCGTTGCCGTAGCAGCCGAGGGCGTCGGCGCGCGTCGTGTCCATCGAGACGACGATCACGTTGTCGCCGACTCCGCGGCCGGTCGCCTTCGACGAGCAACCGGTGAGTGCCCCGAGCCCGAGAGCGGCAGCGAGTGCTCCCCGGCGAACGATGACGATCCGGCTCATCATGTCGAGCACGATAATCGGTGCGCCGATCTCGCGCCACGAGATAGAATCCCGCGCCCAATGCCTCCACGCACACGCACGTCACGTCCGAGGTTCGATCCCGCGCTCGAGCGCGAGATCGACGCCGTTGTCGCGTTCGAGCACTCCGACCCGCACCACGTGCTCGGCCCGCACCCGAAGGGCGACGGGCTCGTCGTGCGCGCGTGGTTCCCCGGCGCGCGGCAAGTCGCTCTGGTGACGCGCGGCGCCAGCGCACGCACGATGACGCGACGACGCGACGAAGGGTTCTTCGAGCTGCCGATCGCCGGCCCGCCCGCGCCTCTTGCGTATCGCTTCGAGGTGACCGCGCCGGACGGAGCGCTCCGCGCCGTGGACGATCCGTATGCGTTTCCGCCGACCCTCGGCGAGCTCGACCTTCACTTGATCGGCGAAGGCAAGCACGAGCGACTCTGGACGCGGCTCGGCGCGCACCCGTCGACGCAGTCCGGCGTCCGTGGCGTCGCCTTCGCCGTCTGGGCGCCGAACGCGCGCGCGATCGGCGTCGCCGGCGACTGGAACGGTTGGAGCGGTCGCGCGCACCCGATGCGCCGGCTCGGCGGCGGTGTGTGGGAGCTGTTCATCCCCGGGATCGACGTCGGTGCGACCTACAAGTTCGAAGTGCGAACGTCAGAGGGCGCGCTCGTGCAAAAAGCCGATCCGCTTGCGTTCGCGGCGGAGGCTCCGCCCCGCACCGCGTCGGTCGTCCACGACCTCGAACGCTTTACGTGGGGCGACGATGCGTGGCTCGAATCGCGCCGCGCCGCCGATCCGCTGCGCAGCCCGATGTCGATCTACGAGGTGCACCTGGGTTCGTGGCGGCGCGTGCCGCACGAGGGGAACCGGTCGCTCGGGTATCGAGAGATCGCGCACGATCTCGCCACCTATGCCCTCGAGATGGGATTCACTCACGTCGAGCTCCTTCCCGTCGCCGAGTATCCGTTCGGCGGCTCGTGGGGCTATCAGACCGGCGCATACTTTGCCCCGACCGCTCGATGGGGGACTCCCGACGACTTCCGATGGTTCGTGGATCATCTGCACTCGCGCGGCATCGGCGTGATCGTCGACTGGGTGCCCGCGCATTTCCCGCGCGACTCGCACGCGCTCGGCCGTTTCGACGGGACCGCGCTGTACGAACACCTCGACCCGAGGCTCGGCGAGCATCCGGACTGGGGGACGTTCGTGTTCAATTTCGGGCGGAACGAGGTGCGCAACTTCCTCATCGCGAGCGCGCTCTTCTGGCTCGACGAGTACCACGTCGACGGGCTGCGCGTGGATGCCGTCGCATCGATGCTCTACCTCGATTACAGCCGCAAGGCCGGCGAGTGGGTGCCGAACGCGTTCGGCGGCCACGAAAACCTCGCCGCGATTACTTTCCTTCGCGCGCTCAGCGAAACGCTGCACCGAGAGCATCCCGGCACCGTGTTGATCGCGGAGGAGTCGACGTCGTGGCCCGCGGTGAGCCGGCCGACCTACGTCGGCGGGCTTGGCTTCGACTTCAAGTGGAACATGGGCTGGATGCACGACACCCTCGAGTACTTCTCGAAGGACCCGATCTACCGTCGCTATCACCACAAGTGCCTCACGTTCGGGTTCCTCTACGCGTGGAGCGAGAACTACATCCTGCCGCTGAGCCACGATGAAGTCGTGCACTTGAAGCGTTCGCTCATCGACAAGATGCCGGGAGATCGCTGGCAGAAGTTCGCGAACCTGCGCTCGCTCTACGCTTACATGTGGGCGCATCCCGGAAAGAAGATGCTGTTCATGGGCGGCGAGATCGGACAGTGGCGCGAGTGGAATCACGACGGGAGCCTCGACTGGGATCTCCTCGCCGCCGCCGATCACCGCGGTCTGCTCTTGCTCCTGCGCGATCTCAACCGGATCTACCGCGTCGAGCCGGCGCTGTGGGAAAAGGACGTCGAGCCCGCCGGCTTCCGGTGGATCGACGCGAACGCATCAGACGACAACGTCGCGTGCTTCGTGCGCTACGGGGCCGACGCGACGCGGCCGCTCGTCTTCGTCGGCAACTTCGCGAACGCGGTCCGCCGCGACTATCGCATCGGCATGCCATGGGCCGGCGAGTGGCGCGAAATCCTCAACACCGACTCGGCCGTCTACGGCGGCAGCGACGTCGGCAACGGCGGCGTCGTCCACGCGCTCCCAACCGGAAGCCACGGCTTCCCCGCGTCCGCGACGCTGACGCTCCCGCCGCTGGGGGCCGTGTGGCTGAGCCCGGCGCTCGGGCGACCTGAATAGTGTCGATCACACGCCGGCGGGCGGCGTCGTTCGTCATTGTTCGCGAGCGTCCTGTTTCACCGAGAATTGCGCCGAAGTTGTGCCCGGCCCGGCGCGCGTCGATTATCATGCGACCGCGATGATTCGGTTGGGAACGGAACTCTGCACGAACCTCCGCGAGGCGCTGCTTCGCGAGTGGCTGGAGACGAACGGGCTCGGCGGCTACGCCTCGTCGACCGTCGCCGGGGCGAACACGCGGCGCTATCACGGGCTCCTCGTGGCGGCGATGCATCCGCCGCTCGGACGGCGGCTACTGCTCTCGAAGCTCGAGGACGAGTGGGTCGTCGACGGTCACCGCACGCCCCTCTCCTGCAACGTGTACGCGGGAACGGTGCATCCCCGAGGCCACGAGAAGATCGTGGAATTTCGTCTCGATCCGTTTCCGACGTGGACGTTCGACGTGGGCGGCGCGCGGGTGGAGAAATCGATCTTCCTCGTGCACGGCGAGCACACGGTGGTCGTCTGCTATCGCCTGCTGCCCGGCGGTGCGGCCGAGGCGCTCCTCGAACTGTCGCCGCTCCTGGCGTACCGTAATTTCCATTCGCTCACTCACGAGAACGCGAGTCTGGATCCGCGCATTCGTTGGCAGGACGGGCGCCTGGCGCTCACGCCGTACTCCGACTTGCCGACGATGTGGATCGAAGGGGGCGCGGAGCGCGTCGAGGCGATGGGGTATTGGTATCGCAATTTCGAGTTTCCGCGCGACGCGGAGCTCGGCGTGGAATTCCGCGAGGACGTCTTCTGTCCGTGCCGCCTCGTCTACCGATTGCACGCGGGGCAAGAGGTCGCGTTCGTCGCGACGCTCGAGTCGGTCGCGCGGCCGGATGCCGCGGCGCTACGGGCGCGGGAGATCGAGCGCCGCCGAGCGGCCGCCACCGTGGAAGGTCTTACCGCTCCCGATCCGGCGCTGGAGGCTCTGTCGCTCGCGTCGGAGAGCTTCCTCGTGCGTCGCGGCGAATCGGGCGCGAGCGTGATCGCGGGGTATCCGTGGCTCGCGGAGTGGGGGATGGATGCCTCGCTCGCGCTCCCGGGCTTGACGCTCGCGCGCAAGCGACCCGATGAGGCGCGTCGCATCCTCCTGACGCTCTCTGCGGCGCGCGATCGGATGGTGATCCCGAACTACTTCATGGACGACCGCGAGGACGTGAGCTTCGAGTCGGCGATCGCGAGCCTTTGCTTCATTCGAGCCCTCGCCGAGTACTACGCCGCGACCGGCGACGTGGAGGGCCTTCGCACCGGGCTCTACCGAGCAGCGAGCGACGTCCTGCGCGCGTACGCGAGCGGCTCACGCGAGGGTATTCGCCTCGACGACGACGGCCTCTTGATCGTGGGCGGGCCCGGCTTGCAGCTCACGTGGATGGAGGCGCGCGTCGATCGTTCGTCGGTGGTGCCGCGCCGCGGCAAGGCCGTCGAAGTGAACGCGCTTTGGTACTCGGCGCACCTCGACGTCGCCGAGCTGGCGCGCGCCGCAGGCCTCGCTGCCGACGCGGCGACGTTCACCTCCGAAGCGACGCGCATCGGCGATGCATTCAATCGCGCGTTCTGGAACGAAGCGCGCCATTGCCTCTTCGACGCGGTCGACGCGGAGGGCCGCGACGCTTCGCTGCGGCCAAACCAGATCATCGCCGTGTCGCTCCGTCACTCTCCGCTTGCGCGCGACAAACAGCTCGCGGTCGTCGAGGCCGTGCGCGAACACCTGCTCACGCCGTTCGGGCTGCGCACGCTCGCGTCGGGCGAGCCAGGCTACGTGGGAATCTACAGCGGCAACGCGACCGTGCGCGACGCGGCCTACCACAACGGGACCGTGTGGCCGTTCCTCATCGGACCGTTCGTCGAAGCGTGGCTGCGCGTGCGCGGCGTGACGCCCCAATCGGCGAGCGAAGCCGACGGTTTCGTCCGTCCGCTCGTCGAGTGGGCGACAAGTGTCGGGCTCGGCCAAATCCCCGAACTCTTCGACGGCGATCCGCCGCACAAGCCGCGCGGCTGCATCGCGCAAGCCGTCAGCGTCGGCGAAGTGTTGCGCGCGTGGCAGCTCGTGAAGAGGGCGAAGAGCGGCGAGACTGGAGCCTTCGCTGGTTGAGTCGCGCGCCGTCGCGATCCGATATCTCTCGTGCCATGAGCGCAACCACGAAGCCACCCACGCCTGCGAGGCCGAACCGCACGGAGATCTCGGCGTTCGCGCACGCTTTGTCGCACGACCTGCGAGTCCCGCTGAGCAACATCCTTTCGGCGGCCGACTTCGTGGCGGAGACGGTACCGGCGGGCTCGCCGGTCGCGGCCGACCTCGCGCTCATCAAGCGCAACGCGGCGCGCGCGATCGAGCGGATGCGCCGGCTCGTCGAGTACGCCGACGCGTCGAACCCGCTGCCGCCGGCTGAGGCGCTCGAGATCGAAGACGTCGTCGACGATGCGCTGGCCGAACTCGAGCCACTCACTCGCGAGCGCGGCGCGATCGTGCGGGTGAGGCGTCCGCTTCCGCAATGCCGGGCGCCACGCCGCGCGATCACCGTGATCATCCGCGCGATCTTGGAAAACGCGATCCTCTACCACGATGCCGGCGTGTTGCCCGACGTCGAGGTCGGCGCGCTGGGGGCGCCGGCGTGCGGCGTCTTCGTGCGGGACCACGGGGTCGGCATACCCGAGGACGAGCGCGAGCGCGTCTTCGAGCCCTTCGTGCGGCTTCAGCGCGTCGCCGGCGTGGAGGGCGCGGGAGTCGGCCTCGCGACGGCGCGCCGCCTCGCTCGCGCCATCGGAAGCGCGCTTCGGTTCGCCGGTCGCGAGCCCGCAGGCGTTCGAATCGAGCTCACGCTTCCCGAAGCCTAGCCCCCGAAAAGAAGAACGCCCCGCCGCAGTTCGAACCGCGGCGAGGCGTTCTGTCGAATTCGACGAAAAACTACCGACCGATGTCGTCGACGGAGTCGTCCGCGAGGGACGTCACGATGACGCGATCACCGATCGATGGCGGATTGGGCGGCGCGCCGATCGGGAGACCAAACTGGCTCGCGATTGCGGTCGGAGCGCGGCTGACGTTCAACACTCCAACGAAAGACGGCGGGGCGCCGTTCGGTCCCGAGTAATACGCGACCTGCCGGCTATTCCGATTGGCGATGTAGAGGTGAGCGACTCCCGAGACGTCAAGGGAGAGCGAAATGCCAACCGGGCCATTCAGGGACGTGCTCAGGGAACCAACACCGGGGACGATCGCGCCGATCATCGTGATCTTGTCGTCCGCGCTGCTGGTCACGTAGATCGTGCGTCGAGTTGGCTCCACGGCAATGCGCTCCGGATGCTGACCGACAGGCGTCGGCCGAACTGGATTTCCAAGCGACAGATTCGGGCGGATCGGGAAGCCTTCGATTCGATTCGAGTCCCGCTCGACGACGACGGCGAAGCGTGCGGCGTTTCGAGTCACCAGGACCACGTCCGTCGGCGCGAAGCCCGGTCCGAGGCCGTTGGGGTCGTTCGCGGCCGGATTGGAGATCGTCGAGATCGCCGCACCGGTTGGATTGCCTTCGTTGACACCCGCGTAGAACCAGCCCTGGACCGTATTCGCGGTCGTATCCGTGACGACGACCATTTGGCTGTCGATGACGGCGATACCGTTGAGCTGGCTGCCAGAGTGTGGCGCTCCGACGTCGAACGACGAGAGCACCGCTTCGCTCGTCACGTTGTAGACGACGATGTGCGTCCCGTTCAGATAGTCGTAGTAGGTGACGGCTGCGGAGTTGTCCTTCACGTCCACGGCGAGTGCGTGGGTGAATCCGGCAGGTGCCGGAATGAACTGAAGTCGCGTCGCTGGGACGACACTCAAATTCAGGACGTCCACGCCGCCGTGACCGTAATCCGCGACCCACGCCTTGGGAATGCCTCCGAACGTGCTGATCGCGACGTCGCGCGGTTCGTTGCGCGGAGCGCCGGGCAGATTGTTCGGGTCGTTCGGATCGCCGATCGGAATGCTGCCCTGCAAGGTCAACTGAGCGAACGCACTCGCGCCCGCCGCAACCGCCAATCCCAAGGCCAGGGCAACCCGGGGGAGCAGTCGCATTCCGATCTGATGATGCATCCTACGAGACCTCCTTTTCGAGGCTAGGCGAAGGTCTTCGCCTCATTCCCCGCGAAAGCGTGAGCACGCCTCGCGCTTAGGTTCTTCATATCCCGTTGTCACAACTCGCGAGGGCTGCCCCGGACGGCACGATGGCACTTCAAGCACAACCGCGGCTCACCGAATAGGAGAAGTCGCTCGCGAAACCGACCGCGTCAGCGCGGCAGGCAAAACACCAAATGAATCACATCCCTTGAGGAATCCCGCTATACGAGTCCACAAGATATCGCCGAACGTCGGGGTGGCGTCAAGGGGTGAGCACGATCGTTGAATGAGAATTTGCGCAAAAGCCCCATCCTTGACGCGCTCCGGGGCGCCCCCTAGACTCGCTCGCTCACACTCGAAACAGTCCCGGGAGAACACGTGCCGGATCGATTCGAATTCTTGAAGCAGCAGCTCGAGAAGAACCCCGACCACGCCTTTTCGCGATACGGCCTCGCAATGGAGTTCGTCAGCCGGGGGGAATTCGCCGAGGCATTGGGCCACTTCCAGTTGCTGATCGAGAAGCATCCCGACCACTGCGCCGGCTACTACCACTGCGGCCAAGCGCTCGCGAAGTTGGACCGCAAGGCGGACGCGATTGCCGTGTGGCAAAGGGGCGTCGCCGCGTGCGAGCGCAAAGGCGACTGGCACACCAAGGAAGAGCTTCTCGCGGCGATCGAATCTGCTCGCTGAGACGGTCAGAACCAGCCGCGCTTGCGGAAGAAAACCACCATGACGCCCGCGATCGCGGCCATCACGCCAAGCACGAGGAAATAGCCGAAGCGCCAATGCAGCTCGGGCATGTTGTCGAAGTTCATGCCGTAGATGCCGACCACGAGGGTGAGCGGGAGCATGATCGTGCTGATGATCGTCAACACCTTCATGATCTCGTTGAGGCGGTTGCTCACGACCGAGAGATAGGCGTCGAGTGCGCCGCCGAGCAGGTCGCGATATCCCTCGCACAGGTCCGTGATCCGGTAGAGGTGGTCGTAGAGGTCACGAAAGAACGGCGCCGACTGCGGTGAGATCTGGTGGAATTCGCCGCGCGCGAGCCGATGAATCGTTTCGCGTTGCGGGTAGATGATGCGCCGGAGGTGAAGGACTTCTTTGCGCAGCGCGAAGATGTCGCTCAGCGTCTTTTTATTCGGGCGGCCGAACACGTCCTCTTCGACGGCGGAGACGCGCTGGTCGAGCATCTCCATCGCCGGCTCGTAGTTGTCTATCAGTTGTTCCAGGACCGCGACGAGGAGTCCGTCCGGGCCGTGCGCGATCGGTTGCGAAACCTCGCGAAGCCGCGTCTGCACGGCCTCGACGCTGCGCCGCTTTTCGTAGTGGAACGTGATGAGGAAGTTCGACCCGAGAAAGACGTCCAGCTCCTCGGTCATGAAGACGCAGCCGGCGTTCCCGACGACGCCGTGCACGACGAGATAGAGGTAGTCGCCGTAGTCGTCGACCTTCGGGTGCTGCGACTCGGTGACGCAGTCCTCGATGGCGAGGTCGTGAAAGTGGAAGACCGTTTTGAGGAGCTTCACCTCGTCGTCCGTCGGGTGGTCGAAGTCGATCCAGGTGACGCCATCGGCGACGGCGAGGGCCTCGCGGATTGCGGGTTCCCCCGTGACGGCACGCACTCCCGAGGCGGGCGAATAGGCGAACGTCGTGATCACGGGGGCCAAGCGATAACACAATCGTCGCCGCGATCCAACGTCGGGCTTGATCGCTCGCGTTCGCGCTGCGTACAGTAGGCTTCGTTTCGTTTCTCGTTGGAGATTTGAATTGGCGTCCCCCCGAACCCTCGCGCGGTTTCTCGTCCTTCCCGTGGCGATCCTGGCGCTTTCGTCGCGTCTGCCGGCGACGCCCGACGATGGTGCGAAGCTCGACGCGGTGGAGATCCTGAAACGCACGTCGGACGTTTTGGGCGGGGAAGTCGCCTTGCGGCGCGCGTTCGACTCCTGGTTCGAGTCGATCGCCATCGACAGCGGCGCGGGATCGATCCAGAGATCGCGGGTGCGGGTCTACCAGCGCGCGGGGCCGCGCGTTCGCATCGAGACGTCGATCGGCGCGGAAAGAATCGTCGTCGGAACGAACGGACGCGAGGCGTGGTTCGTCCGATCGGGAATCGTCGCGGACGCACCGCCGGAACTCCAGCAGACGCTGCGCGATTACCAGCGGCGCAACGTATACCGCCTCGTGCTCGAATCCGAGCGCACTGGGGTGCAAGTGAAGAGCCGAGGCATCGAGAACGTGGGAGGGAAGTCGGCCTACGCGATCGATCTCGTGTACGACGCCGGCGAGCGCGGCTCGCTCTGGATCGACACGCTGACGTTCCTTCCCCTCGCAGCGGAATCGCCCGGATCGATCGCGACGCGGACGCGCACTCTCTTCGACGATTACCGGGCGGTCTGTGGAGTGCGCATGTCCTACCACAGCGTGACGGAACGCGACGGAAAGCGCGTCGGCGAGAGCCTGCTCCTGTATTTCGAAGCCGGCGCGATAAACGCCGACTCGCTGTTCGATCGACCTCGCGATCTGTTCGCTCCGCGAGGGGCGCGATGAAGCGTCTCGTCAGGGCCGTGCTCCTCGTCGCGTCCTCGGCAGCAGGGGCGTTTGCCGCGCGTGAGGGCTCGAGCCCCTTCGATGTCACCGCATGCGACATCGTGATCGAGGTCCGGCCGCCGGCCGCCGACGCCGGGAGCGGGGAAGGCACGATTCGCGCGCAGGCGACGCTGGGCTTTCGCCGGTCGTCGCCGCTCGTGCGCATCGTCTCGTTTCGATTGAACGGCGCGCTCACCGTGACGAAGGTCGCGGCCCCGGACGGAGCGGCTCTTCCGTTCGTCGTCCGCGACAAGGGTGCGCTCCTGCAGCGAATTGAGATCGACGATCCGTCTCCGACGACCGACTCGACGGCGCCGCCTGCCGACGAGCGCATCCTCATCGCGTACGAGGGGCCGCTCCGCGCGCGCGTCGGCGACGTCACGCTGGCGCTCGTCGAGAAGGAGCGAGCGTTCGCGTTCTCGGCGGCGGGCTGGTATCCGCTCGCCAACGTCTCGGATCACTTCCGCGCAACGGTGACGGCGACGGCGCCGAAAGCGCTCGTCTTCGTCTCGAACGGAACGCCGGCGCTCGTCGCCGCGGACGACTCGACGCGCACCGTGCGCTATTCGGACGAGAAGCCGGTCGCCTATCTCTCGTTCGCGCTCGGCGCGTACACCGTTCGCCGGGCGCGCCACGGAGACGTCGATTTCTCGGTGAGCCTCTATCACGACGACGGACCGCTCGCCGAGCGGTACCTCGGCGAGATGGAGAAAATCGTCGATTTCTACTCCGAGCGATTCGGGCCGTACCCGTTCTCCGGGCTCGCACTCGTCGAGGTGGACGACCGCTTCGCGCTGCCTCGCGGAACGTCGGCGCTCCTCCTCGTCACGTCGTCGTTCCTGAACGACCACTTCCCGGATCGCTTCGCGGACGAGCTGCGCGTGATCGCGCACGAGATCGCTCATCAATGGTGGGCGAACCTCGTCGCGATCGACAGTCCCGACGATCACTGGCTCAACGAGGGATTCGCCGAGTATTCGGCGCTGCTCTACCACGAGCATCGCGACGGGCCCGAGCGGCTCCACGCTTATCTGCGTCGCGTCGCGTCGACCGCCGTGCTGCCGAGCGGCGGCGATGCCGTGCCGCTCGCGCGCGGGAGCGAGCTGCAAAACGGACCGGCGCTCCTCTACGCGGCGTCGAAGGGGGCCTACGTCCTCCACATGCTTCGCATCCGCTTGGGTGACGACAAGTTCTTCGCGCTCCTTCGCGCGTGGGCGGCGCGGTTCCACTTTGGTCGTGCGTCGACTGCGGACTTCGTCGCACTGGCCACCGAGTTCGGGGGTGCCGAGGCCCTCGGCGGCTTCTTCGAGCAGTGGCTTCGCAGCGCGGCCGTGCCGGATCTCGCGGTGCATCTGGCGTCGACGACGGCAGGCGAGGGCGGAGGGCGAGTGCGCGGATCGATCGATGGAATGCCGCCGGGATTTCGCGCGCCGGTCGACTTGAGATTCGAAGCCGGGCTGCAGTCGGCGGACGTGACGATCGACTGCTCGGCGCCGCGCACGCCGTTCGAGGTGACGCTCCGATTCGCGCCCGAGCGAGTCTGCCTCGACCCACTCGGCAAGCTCCTTCGCCGCCCTCAGCCGAAAGCGATCGAGGACGCGCTCATCGACGCCGATGCGCTCTTCTTCTTCAATCGCTATGAGGAGGCCGCGGCGCGCTTTCGCGATGCGCTGGCGATCGATCCCTACGAGCCGCGCGCTCTGTTCGGCCTCGGCAGGACGTGGCTCGCTCTCGGCGAATCGGAGATCGCCGAATCGACCCTCGCACGAGTGGACGCCGATCTGCTGACGGGCGACCGTCACATCGTGGCTTGGACGGAGATCTACCGCGGAATCGCGCTCGACCGGTTGGGGCGCCGCGACGACGCGAAGGTCGCCTACTCGGCGGCGCTGCGGACGGGGGACAACACGAATGGTGCCCGTGAGCTAGCAGAGGAAGGCCTTCGACATCCGATCCCGGAACGCCCCGTGCGCTGATCGCGCGTCATCCCGACCCGGAGCCGACGAGGGGCGTCGCCGTCGTGCGAGGATGTTGTTGCTCGGTGTCGGATGCCGTGAGCGAGCGGGGCGGCCTCAGCCGAACAGTTTGAAGTGATCGAGCGGCCAGATCCGGACGCGAATCTTGCCGCGAATGGCTTCGCGCTTGATCATGCCGAATGAGCGGCTGTCGTTCGAGCAGGGGCGATTGTCGCCGAGCACGAAGTACTCGCCCGACGGGACGATTCGTTCGCCGTAGTCGTCGTGGGATCGCTCGGGCTGAAAATCTCCGGAGATCTCTTGGTCGTTCACGAAGACGCGGCCGTCGCGAAGCATCACCTTCTCGCCGGGCAGCCCGACCACGCGCTTGATGAAGTCCATCCCTTTCGGGTTCGGATTCGGTGCACGCAGCACGATCACGTCGAAGCGGTGGATGTCGGTGACGAGGTAGCTGATCTTGTCCACGACGAGGCGGTCGCCGTCGTGGAACGACGGCTCCATCGAAGAGCCTCGGACCACCGACACCTGCATGACATAGAGGTAGAGGATCAGGAAGCAGAGGGCGAACTTGATGACGTCGGCGATGAGGCTGCGGGAAAGCGATTGTGCCGGAGCGGGCTGCCTGGGCAGTTCCGGCTCGGGGACAGGAGGCATCTCGGACATCGGTTCGAATCTCGTCAATCGGGAGCGGAAACGCTGAGGCGGGATTCTACTCGGCTCTCCGCAATCGCGCCAGTCCACCCGAAGGACGAGGCCGAATGGAGGGAAATGCCGTTCCACGCCGATGCGCCCCGGTTCGAATTCACGGCGATTCTCTACGAGCGCGGGTGCGAAGTGTTGCACCTCTCGCGCCTGGGTTCCAGAATGCGGCGGCCCCAACCCCTGGGAGGAAATCATGACGAAGACCGTGAAGCGAGTTCTTTGGGTGGGCGTCGCGTTCGTCGTCCTGCTCGTCGCGCTGGTGGCGATCGCGCCGACATTGATCTCGAGCGCCGCGGTGCGAAAGCAGCTCGTTTCGCTGGCGGAAGACCACCTCGACGCGAAGCTCGAGATCGCCGACTTGCACGTTTCGTGGTTCGGCGGCCTGCGCATCGAGGGGCTTCGGCTCGGCAACCCGCCGGGGTTCTCGGACGGGCCGTTCGTCGCCTGCCAGGAAGCGACGGGGGGCATCGCATTGTGGCCTCTCCTGCATGGCGTGGTGGATCTCCAGACCGTTCGTCTCGAAAAGCCCGATCTACGGCTCGAGCGAGCCCGCGACGGCCGCTGGAACTGGGAGGCGATCGTAAAGGGGGGCACGCCCGCGGGCAGCGGGAAGGCGCCGATGGAGCTCCCGAAGTTGAAAGCGAAGATCGAGGCGCGCGACGCACGCGGGGAACTGCGCGACGACCTCCTCGGCACGAAAACCGAGGCGTCGGGAATCACGGCTGACGTGTTCGCGGACCTCACCGCCGCGGAGCCGCGCTACGAATTCAGCGCGACGGTGCCGTCGGTTGCCGCGAACCAGACGATGGGACCTCTGCTGGAATTCGTCATCCCGTTCGCTGCGGTGCGCGACTCCGGCGCCGAGTTGGCCGGAACCCTACACATCGAGGGTCACGGGACCGTCGAAGGGCGCACCGTCGATCGGATGCTCGCGTCATTGGAGACTCGCGGCCGCTTTTCGATCCAGAACGGAAAGATCTCGGGCTCTCCGCTGGCATCGAAGCTTCTCGGCCTCCTTCGCGAGCCGAACGTCTTCGAGCTGGAGTCCATGGACGCGCCGTTCACCATTCGAGGGGGAGCGGTCGAAACCTCCGACATCGCGCTCGTCGGAAAACGTAGCGAGCTGCGCTTCAGCGGGAAGACGTACCTCGACGGTCGGCTCGATCTGCATGCGGTGGTGAAAGCCGGGAAGGCCGGCGGTGGCGCGGGCGAATCGCTCGTCCAGCGGATCGCGAGCGGCGCGGAGCTGAAGTTCGGGATCGGCGGAACGCTCGCGTCGCCGAGCATCACGCCCGAGTCACCCTCGCTCGACATCGACGCCAAAGACGTGCTCCAGAAAGGCGCGGGTGAAGCGTTGAAGCTCCTCGAGAAGAAGAAGAAGGGCGGGGGCTAACTGCGTTCCATCCGGAGGATCTAACCCTGGCGCTTGCCGAGCACGGCCTCGAGCATCAGCGTTTCGTCGCCTCGGCGCACCTCGAGCTTCACGGAGTCGCCGATCTTGTGTGTTCGAATTTTCTCGAGTAGCGCCGCAGAATCGGCCACTGGGATGCCGTCGACGGCGACGATGCGATCGCCTTCCTTGACGCCGGCCTTCGCGGCCCCCGACTCTTCGACGACCGAGCGGACCGGGACGCCTTCCCCTGCGGCGGCTTCGCTGGCAAACGTGATTCCGAGGAACGGCGTCGACGGCGGTGGGCCGCCCGTCATGTTGCCGCGCAACATCGAGTCGGGGAGCGCGTAGCCGCCGGACTCGGTGAACTTCGGACGCGCGCTCGAGTTCCCGACGGCGTCGGCGATCTCGAACACGAGCCGTGCGATTTCTCTCTCCCCGGCGAAGTTGATCTTGTCCCAGTGATCGCTCGGCCGATGGTAGTCCTCGTGGACGTTCGTGAAGAAGAAGAGCACTGGAACGTTCTTGGAATAGAAGCTCGAGTTGTCGCTGGGCGCGCGCCCTCCATCCTTCATCTCGAGATGAAATGCCGTGTCGGCGGTGTACTGGTCGATGAGAGGCTTCCACGCGGGCGACGTCCCGACGCCGCCGATGAAGAGATAGCCGTCCTTGCTGCGACCGACCATGTCCATGTTCAACATCGCGACCGTATCGTCGAGGGGCAAGAGCGGATGCTCGCAGTAGTACTTCGAACCAACGAGCCCCATCTCCTCGCCCGTGAAGAGAAGAAACAAGATAGAGCGACGCGCGGGCTGCATGGAGAACGCCTCGGCGAGCTCGAGGACGGCGGACGTTCCCGAGGCGTTGTCGTCGGCGCCGTTGTGGATTTGTCCGCGGGCGGCCGGACCGCCGAGGCTTCCGAAGTTTCCGCGGCCGACGTGGTCGTAGTGGCCACCGATGACCACGATCTCGCGCTTCAGATCCGGATCGGTCCCGGGCAAGATGCCGGCAACGTTCTTCACGGCGAGCTCGCCGTGCTTGAAGTTCTGGAAGTAGGTGCCGTCGTCGCCCGCTGGCGTGATTCCGGACCGGTGCAGCTCGGAGGCAATGTACTCGGCAGCTACATTGCAGCCGGGCGTTCCGGCCGCGCGGCCTTCCAGCTCGTCGCTGGCCAAGAAGTAGATGTGACTGCTGAGGTCGGCATCGTTGATCGACGCGATCGCCAAGCTCGTTCCGGAACCGCTCGGTGAAGCGGATGCGAGAATCGGCGTGAGCAGGAGAACGAGCGACGCGACGATCGAGAAAGACGGCGACGACGAACGGCGAAGGGTGCGCATGAAAACCTCCGGATCCGAGAGTTGGCTCGACTAGATCGGAGTTTACGGAGTCCGGGCGCTTTCGTGACACTTCTATCCGAAAAGTTTTCTTCGCCGTCGCGACGAAAGGTTCTGGCGCTCCGCTGCGTCGAAACGAGTCGATTCAGGGGGGCGTTGAAGGTGACGTGCGACGGAGGCCGGGTGCGGAATGGCGCTGGATGACGATCGCGTCGACCGACTGCTTCGTGAAGGCCGCATCACGCGCGAAGAGGCGGAGCGCCTCCGCGCCGCGTGGTTGCGTTCTCCCGAGGCGAATGTGCCGTTGCCGCGCTCGCCGTGGCTGCGCCCGTCGCGCGTTGCCGGCGTCGCGGCGACGGCGGCGGTTCTCGGTGCCACGGCGTTCGTCGCGGGCCGCCTGCTGGTGCTGCATGGCGCAAACCTCGTGCGGAACGCCGGCTTCGAGGAGGGAGGCGACGTGCCTCGCGACTGGATCGCGCAGAACCTGAGCGGCGATGCGCGTTTCTTCGCCGCCGTCGGAGAGGCGCCGCAGGGCAAGCGATACGGTCACATCGAGAAAACGAGCGGGCGGTCGTTTCCGATCGATTCCTGGACGCAAGACCTCGGGCCGGTGCCGGCCTCGCGGCGGCTTGCCGTCTCGCTCTGGACGCGCACGCGCGACGCGCAGCGCGCGGTCGTGGATCTCCAGTATTACGCCGCTGCTCGGTTGCTGTCGCGCCGCTCCGTGTTCGAGATCCCGACCACGGCGCCTTGGACGCGACTCGAGTGCGAGGTGCCGGTGCCGGACGCGGCGACGTCGATGTCGCTCTCGATCCAAGCACCCGATTCCGGGATCGTCGACGTCGACGACGTTCGCGTCGAGGCGATTCCGGAGTTTCGCTTCCGACCCGGTGAGGGGCTGGTCGCGGACGGCGGCTTCGAGGAAATCGACCTCGCGTCGCACTCGTGTTGGGAGCACCCGCGTCCACCGGACGGGGTCGAGTACCTGATCGAAGTGGCGCCGCCGCGGCGCCACGTTGCGAGCATTCGCAGTTCGATCGACACGTCGACGCTCGCGTTCGTCGGATGGGTCCAATCGATCGACCGGTTTCCGACCGAGACCGACCTCGAGCTCCTCGCTGACGTCCGCTCGAGCGCGTCGGGCGTCGCCAACGTGGAGTGCATCGCAATCGACGCGAACCATCGTCCGATCGCGACCCGGGAGCTCATTCCGTCGAGCGATCAGATTCGAACGCTCGATTGGCGGCGCTGGACGACGACCGTTCGCATACCCGCCGCCGCGCGCGCCGTCGAAGTCCGGTGCGTCCTTCGTGCCCAGGGATTGGCGTCATTCGATGGCGTGTCGCTACGGCTGCCTGCCTCGCGCTGAGCCGTGCCCGCGGCGCCGATTCGTGCGAGATTCCGCGAGGGCGTAGCGATCGGGGAGTCGTCGCGACTATAATCTCGCGCTCGCTGGGCCTCCCGAATCGCCGGCGCTTTGCCGGCAGGATTGCCCGGCTCGAATCAGAGAAGAGATCAGTCAACGGAAACAGGAGGAATCGGATGAAGCTTGCCCACACCATGGCCTTTGCCCTGGCGCTGGTCGTCGCGGGGGTCGCCGTCGCTCACGATCAGAACACGGATCGGCGAAAGGCCGGGACGTCGGTCGACTCCGGCAACGGAAAGATGATCACGATCACGTACTTCCCACGCCATTACAGCGATCAGGCGTGGAACAGCCTCTCGACCGACGAATCGTTCCGTAAGCGATTCAACGGCATGCTGCCCGGGTTCGCCAGTTTGTCGACGCCCGTCGATCTCACGATCGGCGGCGGGACTGTGCCAGCCGGCGACTATGCGATGGCGGGATTCCAGGTCAGCGACAAGGGCGAGTGGTGGTGGATCGTGAAGGGTGCGGACGGCAAGGAGCTCGCGAAACTCCAGCTTCCGGCGAAGGATTCCGGCGACAAGACGGAGCACCTCGTGCTCACGCTGCTCCCCGGCGATGCGCCGAACTCGTTCACGCTCCAGTACCACTACGGCCCGAAGATCGCGACGGTCACGTTCACGGCAGGCACCGCCGCCGCGACGAAGAAGGAGTAGTCGGTCGGACGTCCGCGAACGAAGAGCGACTTCGATGCGGACGAGTCGCTTTACGAGTTGTTCGACCCGAATCGAGAACGGCCCCGGCTTTACGGCTGGGGCCGTTTCACTTCCACGACGCGGCACCTGGGACGCCGGCTCGCGCGAAGACAGCACGCTTCGCCTCGCGGCAGCGGTCCGCGAGCTGCCCTTCGTCGATCTTCGCGAGCTTGCCGTTGCGGTAGAGGACTTCGCCGTCCACCATGGTGAGGACGACGTCCTCCGCGCGCGCACCGTAGACGATCGTCGTGGCGAGATCGGCACCCGGCTGATGGTGCAAACCGTCGAGGTCGAGCGCGACGAGGTTCGCACGTTTGCCGGGCTCGATGCTGCCGAAGAGCTTGTCGAGGCCGAGCGTCCTCGCGCCCCCGATCGTCGCCATCTCGAGGATCTTCATCGCGGGGAGCGCGCCGGGTCGGCGGCGAACGGACTGAAGAAGCCCGGCGAGCCGCATCTCCTCGAATCCGTCGAGGCGGTTGTTGCACGCGGCGCCGTCGGCGCCGAGCGAGACCTCGATGCCGCGCTCGATCATCTCGCAGATCGGCGCGATCCCGGAGCCGAGCTTCAGGTTCGAACCCGGGCAATGGAGCACGCGCGTACCCGTGGCGGCGAGCCGCTCCATCTCCTTGTCGTCCGGCCAGACGACGTGGGCGGCGCAGAGTCGCGGGCCAAGGAGCCCCAGCGAATCGAGGTATTCGACGTTTCCGAGCCCCGTGCGCCGGCGAACCTCGGCGACCTCGTCGCGGTTTTCCGAAGCGTGCGTGTGGATGAGAAGGTCGTGGTTCTGGCAGTGAGACAAAGCCTCGCGATGCGCTGCGGCTGACGTCGACAGCGCGAAGCGCGGCGCGAACGCGACGTGGAGCCGGCCGCCTCCTCCCTCGTGCCATTGGTAGAAGAGGTCGAGCGTTTCGGCCACGGCTTCCTCGGTCGTCTGCCGGAAACCGGATGGATAGCCTTCTCCCTCGTCGACGAGGGATTTGCCGATGGTGGCATAGATTCCGGATTCGTCGGCGGCGCGAAAAACCGAATCGGTCTCGTGGACGCTCTCGAGCGTGAGGATCGCCGTCGTCCCCCCACGCAGGAGTTCGGCGCAGCCGAGAAGTGCGCTCGCGTGGATCGACTCTTTGTCGTGCGATGCTTCGAGCGGCCAGATCCGTGTCCGCAGCCAATCGAGGAGCGTGAGGTCTTCGGCTTCGCCGCGAAAAAGCGTCTGACAAAGGTGGACGTGCGTTTGGACGAGCCCCGGCATCACGACGCGACCGGACAAATCGATCGTTTCGTCGGCCGCAACGTCCGTCTTGCCCACGGACACGATCGTCCGGCCGCGCACGACGAGATCCGCGCGAGCGATCTCTCTCCGGCCGTTCATGGTGAGCAGGGTCGCGCCGCGGAGGAGGGTCGTCTTGGGGTTGGGCATCGGGGCGCAACATAGGAGACGACCGCGCGGATGTCCAGCGGCTCGTGGAGGCCCGCGAGGACTTGTCGGTGGGAGGCGACTCAGTCGCCGACGATCCGCTCGTGTGGGAGATGTCCGAGGAGCAGCGCCTTCAGTCGATCGAGGTCGAGCGGCAGCGACGTGCACTCGGTCGCGCCGCGCTCGATGAGTCGCTGCCGCCGCCGGCCGTCGAACTGACTGCACGTGAACACGACGCGCGTGGTGGGGCAATGACCGAGAACGAAATCGAGGAAGATCTCCGCGGAGCAATCCGGAAGAGCCAGCTCGCACAGGATGGCATCGACGCGCTCGACGCCGAGGAGCGCGCGCGCGTCCGATGCGGTTTTGGCGACGGCAACTCGAAAGCCGTCGCGAGAAAGGATCCTCGATATCGTGCGCGCGTGATTCTGGTCGTCGTCGACCAATAGGACGACGCGTCGCCGCGTCACGTCTCCGGACTGAAAGGTCGGGCTCATGGGTGTGTTCCGGGCCACGATCGGTTGATGGTTTCGAATCGAAGCTCCGGTTGCGCAACCGGCATACCGTCGCCGCGCGAGGAGGCCATTCGCGTCGTAACACCATTCCGAGAGCATGATTGGCTCCTGGATCGCGATCGGACGGTCGCGAGAATAAGAAGGCGCCCGACGAGGCCCGACATGGGACCGCACGCCCGGATTCGGCCGCCTCAAAGACCGTACTTCTTGATCTTTCGGTAGAGGCGCTTCCGGTTGATCTTGAGGATCTTTGCCGCCTCGCTCTTGCTGCCCCTCGTCTGTCGCAAGACGTCGGCGATGTGACGCCGCTCGAGCGCTTCCAGCGAGGTGTCGTTCGGGGCCGGCGCGACGGCGACCGCCGCGGGCACGGTCGGAGTCGGCGGCGACGTCGCGTCGCCCCCTGTCGCGGCGATCGCCGGGACCGTCGCGTGCATTTCGCCGAATTGGCGCGGCAGGTGTTCGAGTCGGATCTCGGGTTCGTCGGAAAGCGCAAACGTGCGCTCGATGACGTTTCGAAGCTCGCGCACGTTTCCAGGCCACGAGTGGCTGAGAAAGCGCCGCATCACTTCCGGGTCAACCGGCTTCGGCGCGATCCCGTACTCGTCGGCGAACGTCTGCACGAAGTGCGAGACGAGAAGCGGGACATCCTCGAGTCGATCGCGAAGTGACGGCAACGCGATCGTCACGACGTTGATGCGGAAGTAGAGGTCCTCGCGGAAGTCGCCCTTGCGAACGCACTCCTCGAGGTTGCGGTTCGACGCCGCCAGCATGCGCACGTCGATCTTCACGGGCTTGTTCGTGCCGAGCGGTGTGACCTCGCGCTCCTCGAGAGCGCGCAGGAACTTCACCTGAAGGTCCTTCGACAGCTCGGATACTTCGTCGAGGAACAACGTGCCGCCGGATGCCGCTTGGAAGAGCCCTTCGTGATCGGTGACCGCTCCCGTGAACGCACCCTTTCGATGGCCGAAGAGCTGACTCTCGAGGAGGTGCGGCGAGAACGCACCGCAATTGACGGCCAGAAACGCGCGTTCCGCGCGCGCCGGATCCGCGCGATGGATGGCACGCGCGACCAGCTCCTTGCCGGTTCCGCTCTCGCCCGTGATGAGCACGGTCGTGCGTCTGGGAGCGACGGAGCGGATCGCGGCGAAGACCTCCTTCATCGAGGAACTGTCGCCTACGAGGCCCGCGAAGCCACCGAGCTTCTCGACTTGGCGGCGAAGCTGCTTCACCTCGCCGATCATTCGGCGGACTTCGAGGGCACGGTCGATCACGATCAGCAGCTCGTCCGCGTTGCAGGGCTTCAAGAGGTAGTCGAATGCGCCGTGCCTCATCGCTTCGACGGCCGTTTCGATGGTGCCGTGACCGGTGAGCACGATCACGCCGAGCTTCGGTGCGCGCTCCCGAGCCGCTCGCAGGAGTTCGAGTCCGCTCATCTCCGGCATCTTGAGATCCGTGAGCAGGAGCGCCGGCTCGGAATCTTCGATCGCGGCCATCGCCTCCTTGCCGTTTTCTGCGGTGCGGACCGGAAAGCCCTTCCGCTCGAGGATCTTGCCGAGCGTCTTGAGCATGTTCGGTTCGTCGTCGACGATGAGGATGTCATCGGTCATCGAGCCTCTCCTGTCGTTCAAACTCGTTCGCTGTCTTTCCCTTCGTCTTCCGTGGCCACGGGCAACCGAACGCAGAACGTCGTGCCGTGTCCCTCAATGCTGCGGACCCGAATGTCTCCGTCATACTTCCGCAACGTCGAGTGCACGATGCTGAGCCCGAGCCCCGTTCCCTTCCCGGCTGCCTTCGTCGTGAAGAACGGGTTGAAGATCCGAGGGAGATCCCGCTCCTTGATGCCGACTCCAGTGTCCTCGATTTCGAGTTCGATCTGATCGCCGACCGCGCGACCCCGGATCGTGAGGCGCCCGCCGTCGGGCATCGCCTGCGCGGCATTGGTCACGAGGTTGATGAAGATCTGTTTGAACGCGTTTGCGTTGAAACGCGCGTGCGGAAGGTCGTCGATGGTCGTCACCACTTCGACGTTCTGGTTTGCGAGAGACTTCGCCATGAGCTGAACGGTGCGTTCGACCAAGCGCCGCACGTCGACGGGCTCGGGGTCCGATCCGCTCTCCCTCGAGAAGTCGAGGAGGTTGCCGATGATCGCGTTCAGTCGGTTCAGTTCCTCGGTGGCAATCGAAAGGTCCTCGCGCACCTCCGGATTCTTCATGTCCACGATCTGACGGAGGTCATAGAGCGCGTTGGACACGATGCCGAGCGGATTCCGCATCTCGTGCGAGATGCCTGCGGCGAGCTGGCCGATCGCGGAGAGCTTCTCTTTTTGAACGATTTGCTGCTCGAGTAGGCGACGATCCGTCACGTCTTGTAACGAGCCTTCGATCGTGCCGGTCGAGGAGTCGCGTCGCGCCGAAAGGACGACGTCGAGTCGTCGGCCGTCCGGCCGTCGCATTTCGGTTTCGAAGTCGCGCACCTCGCCTTGCGTCTCCAGCGCCGCGGACAATTCGCGCCATCGGGCCTCCTCCAGGAAATGCTCCGACAGCTCGACGTCGTGCGGAACGCCGGGCGAAACGTCGCAGCCGAGGATGTCGAGGAATCGGCGATTGGCCAGACGAACTCGACCGTCTGCGTCTGCGCGATAGAGACCGATCACGGCATTGTCGAAAAGATTGCGATGCGCGGCCTCCGACTGCTCGAGGCGAGCATTCGATCGCGCGAGCTCGCTCGCCATGTCGTTGAACGTCTGCGCCAGCTCGCCGAGCTCGTCGGAGGAAGCGACCGGGACGCGGCGATCGAGCTTGCCTCGCGCGACGTCACGGGCGGCGTCGTTCAGCTCGCTGATCGGCGCCGTGAGGCTTCGCGCGGTTTGAAGGCCGATCGCGATCGTCGCTCCGAGGGCGACGATCGTCACCCCGATCAGCACCCAGCGGAGTCGTTGCGCACGAGCCGCACCGTCGGCGACGGCCGAGTTCATGTGCTCGTCGTTCGCATCCTCCATCGGCTCGATCGCGTCGCGGAGGTCGACCGTGTTCCGATCGAACTCGTCCATCGCCACATTGCGTCGAAGACGGGACGTGACGAGCTGGCCGAGCAGCCGCTGCAGTTCGTCGAACGACCGTTGGATCGAATCCAGCTCCCCGGGAGGTGCGTGGCCGGTGCTTCGCAGCCGCCGAAACTGCTCGTCGAAGTACGCGCGTGCCGATTGGGTCTTGGCCGCACCGGATTCAGGTCGACCCTGTTCGTACAGACTGAACGCCGCGCCGAGCGAAAGGGTCGCCACCCAACATTCGACCGTTGCGTCGGCGGCATCCCAACCGCGTCGCGCCTCGTCGGGATTCGGCGACTTCAGAGCGTCCGCGGCGATCGAATCGACTCGGTCCTCGAGGCGATGCAGCAGCGAATCCGACTGCATCATGCACTCGAGAAACCGGTCTCGGATCCGCGTTTCTTCCTCGAATGCGGTTCGAACTTCCAGACTCAGTTCGTCGTTGCGGGCATCGACGCGCGCGAGCCGGTCGATCTTGTCGCGTTCCCCGGGATCCGTTCGCCGAAGTTCGCTGAGGCTGTCGTTGACGAATTTGACCGCCCACGGCTCGACATTCTCGGCGTCGGCGGGCTTGCTCTCGAGTCGCTGGTGAAGCGCCCACACCTTCGTCAGAGAGCCGATCCAATACTCCATCGACATGTCCGCGGTGACCCAACGGGATTCGACGACGTCGCTCAACGTCGACTGCATCGAGAACAAGCAGTAGATCCCCACGATCATCGTGAAGACTGCGATGGCATCGACGATCAGAAGGCTGCGCAGTAGCTTGTTCGCAAGAGTCGTCTTCATGTTCCTCGCCGGGTTGGGCTGCTGCTTTCTTGCGTCGCTTGGGTTCGGGAGTCGGGCAGCCTCTCCGACCGGGCATAGGATACGCGGCGACGATCCGTTCGACCTCCTCCGGGATTCCCTCGCTCCGAACGGCGGCCCCGCCGCGCCGGGCGCCACGGTCGTTCGCTCGCCTCACTGCCGTGCGGTCGTCGCGGTAGGTCAGGCCCGGCGACAACGCGTGCATTCGACGTCGAATCAGCAGCGGCTCGCTTCCGTCGCCGAGCTACTTGGCGTCGCGAGGGCAACCGCCGCCGACCCGAGGGGTCTACGTGCCGTCGCCTCGCCAGGGCGCCGCGAGGGGTGCAGCCACGCGCCGAAGTCGTCGAAGAACGAGTAGAAGACGGGCGTGGCGAGCAGCGTGAGGAGAAGGGACAAGGACTGTCCGCCGATGACCACGACGGCCACCGCGCGGCGCTCTTCGGCGCCCGGCCCCGACCCCACCGCGAGCGGGAGCATCCCCGCGACGAGTGCGAGGGTGGTCATGAGGATCGGCCGCAAGCGATCGCGATTGCCCTGGAGGATCGCGGCCGGACGCGGCATGCCCTCGGCACGCAGTGCGTTCATGTGGTCGATTTGCAGGATGGCATTCTTTTTCACGACGCCAAAGAGAACCAGCACTCCGAGCGCGGAGTAGAGATTCAGGGTGTTGTCCGTGAGCCACAAGGACACGAGCGCGAATGGAACCGAAAGCGGAAGCGACAAGAGAATCGTGAACGGATGCACGATGCTCTCGAATTGCGCGGCAAGCACCATGTACATGAACGCGAAGGAGAGGAGCAGGACGAGGACGAACTCGCCGAAGGTCCGTTCGAGTTCGCGGCCTCGACCCGATATTGCGGTCGAGTACCCTGCGGGCAAGCCCATCTCCGCGACGGACCGTCGCAGGGCGGCGAGGCGATCCGCGAGTGCATAGCCGGGCGCGACCGAAGCGCGCAAGCTCACCTGCCGCTGCCGGTCGAGGCGATCGATGCGTGACGCGGTGTTCGACGTGCCGAGGTGCACGAGGTTGTCGAGTCGCACGAGCCCGTCGCCGGATTGTCGCTTCACCCAAAGGCGCGAGATCGTGTCCGGGTCGCGGCGGTCGCGCTCTTCGAGGCGCAGTTCGACGTCGTAGTCGTCGTTCACGGTTTCGTCGCGGAAACGCGAGACGCGCTGATCTCCGCCCACCATGACGCGAAGTGCCGTGGCGACGTCGTCGAGCGACACCCCGAGGTCGGCCGCGCGCGCGCGATCGACTTCGACGCGCAACTCCGGCTTGTCGAGTTTCAGCGTCGTGTCCGCGTCGACGATGCCGCCCAGCTCCTTCGATTTCAGTCGCAGCCGTTCGGCATATGCGGCGAGCGATGGAAGGTCCGGCCCGCGGACCGCGAAATCGATCTCGAAGTTTCCGCCTCCGATGTTGAACGATGGCGCATTCCGCACCGAGCAGCGTAGTTCCGGGTACCGCGACAGGCGGCGTCGCACTTCGACCATGACGTCACGCTGACGGTAGTTTCCTCGAAACGCATCGAGCGGATTCCCGTCGAGCGTCGCCCGCCATAGTCTTCCGACCGAGAAGCGGCGCTCCTCGTGCGGCGCGATGCGAACGTAGGCGCTCCCTTGGTTCACGTTGCCGAGGAACCCGCCGCCTGCGGTCGCGAGGACCAGCCGCACTCCCGGCGTCGTGCGCAAATCGCCCTCGACTCTCCGCATGATGTCGTCCATCGCGGCGAGGCTCGTGCCCTCGGGCGCGGTCACGTTCACGTCGAACTCCGCCTCGTCGACGTCGCTCGGGATGTAGTCCTGCCGCACGATCCCATAGAGCGGCACCGACGACGCAATCACGCCGAGAGCAAGAATGGCGACCACGACGCGATGACGCATGGCGAACGCCAGCAGGCGGCCGTATGCCGAATCGACTCGCGCGTAGAAGCCCCGACGCGAGCGCGCGGGTTCACGCTCGTTCGCTCGAGGCTCGGCATGCATCAGTCGTGCGCTCATCATGGGAGTGAGCGTGAACGAGACGAGCAGGCTCACCATCACGGCGACGGCCGCGGTGATGCCGAATTGGTAGAGGAATCGACCGGAGATGCTCGACATGAACGACACGGGAACGAAGATCACGACGAGGCTCAGCGTCGTCGCGAGCACGGCGAGCCCGATGTCGGCGGTCGCCTCGCGCGCCGCGTCGAACGGCGATCGTTTCTTTTCCTCGACGAACCGAAAGACGTTTTCGAGGACGACGATCGCGTCGTCGATCACGATGCCGACCATGAGCACGAGCGCGAGCATCGTGACGCTGTTCAACGTGAAGCCGAGGGCTCGCATCATGCCGAACGTCGCGATCACCGAAGCGGGGATCGCGACCGCAGCGATCAAGGTGGCGCGTCCGCTGCGCATGAAGAGAAGGACGACGAGCGACGCGAGGATGCTGCCCAATACGAGGTGCCAGTTGATCTCGCGGAGCGCCGAATAGATGTAGCGAGACTGGTCGCGGATGATCTCGAGTCGCACGTCCGACGGCACCTGCGGCGCGATCTTCGCCAGTGCTACCTTCGCCGCTTCGATGACGGCAACCGTGTTGGCTCCGGACTGACGCCGGACCTCGAGCGTCACGGTGGGTACGCCGTCGAGCCGCGCAGTCGAGCGCTGCTCCTTCGTGCCATCCTCGGCGCGCCCGACGTCGCGGACGCGAATCGGCGCGCCGTTGATCGTCTCGACGACGACGTCGTCGAACGCCGCCGGATCCACGATGCGACCCATCGTGCGCAGCGTTTGCTCTCTCGCGCCCGATGTCACGTTGCCACCCGGTACGTCCGCGTTTTGGCTGATGAGCGCGTCGCGCACCTGCGAGATTGGAATCTGATAGGCCGCGAGACGGTCGGCGTCCACCCAAACGTTGATCGCGCGCGAGAGTCCACCCACGATTCGCACGTCGCCGACGCCGGCTGCTCGCTCGAGCTGTCGCTTCACGATCTTGTCGGCGATCTCGGTCAGCTCGCGCAGCGAGCGCTGGCCGGCAAGTGCGATGGTGAGAACCGGAGTGAGGTCGTTGTTGAACTTCGCGATCACCGGCGGATCCGCGTCCCGCGGCAAGTCACGCGCGATTCCGGCGACGCGGTCGCGCACGTCCTGCGCCGCGGTGTCGATGTCGCGATCGAGGCTGAACGTCGCGATGATCACGGACACGCCTTGCGTCGAAACGGACCTCAGTTCCGTGATTCCCTCGACGGTGTTGACCGCCTCCTCGACCTTGTCCGAAATCGACGCCTCGATCTCCTCGGGAGCGGCGCCGGGCAATTCGGTGCGCACCGTGACGGTCGGGAGATCCACGGAAGGGAATCGGTCGATGCCGAGACGGAAGTAACTTGCCGCGCCGACGACGACCAGCGCGAGGATCAGCATTGCCGCGAAGACGGGTCGACGGATGCAGATCTCGGCGAGCTTTTGCATGCAGGGCTACGGAGTCGCGGTGACGGGCTGGCCACCCACGAGATTCCCGGGATCGAGCACCACCGTGTCGCCGACGGCCAGGCCTTCCGTCACTTCGACGTGTTCGCCGGATCGTCGTCCGGTCTGGATCGGCTTTTCGACGACGCGCCCGTCGCGGACGCTGAGCACTTTCTCGAGACCGGCGAACACCACGACCGCCGACGCCGGAACGAGCACGACCGTGTCCTCGATCCCGGTGACGATCTCGGCGCGAGCGAACGCTCCAGGCTTCATCTCGCCGTCGGAGTTGGGGACTTCTGCCTCGAGGAGCAGGGTCCGATTCTGCTCCGAGATCGATGGGCTGATGCGCGCGACGACTCCCTCGTGCGGCTTCGACTCGCCCTCGACAGTGAATCGCACGCGCTGGCCGGTGGTCACGCCGGGCGCGTGACGTTCGGGAACGGGAAGCCGCAAGCGTAGGGGATCAACGCGGACGAGGGTGACGATCGGCGAGCCGGCCGTCACGTACTCGCCGACGGCCGCTTGTCGAATTCGAACCGAGCCGTCGCCGGGCGCCGAGAGAATCGTGTCGTCGAGCTGCTGGCGCGTGATCTCGAGTTCGGAGCGACGTTGAACGAGCAGCGCCTGGCGCTCCTTGACTTCCTCGAGCGCATCTTGGCACCGGCTTTCGGCGACCAAAAGCGCGGCGTCTGCGGCGTCGAGCTGTGACTGCGACACGAGCTTCTGATCGAGGAGTGCCGCGTTCCGATCTCGTGTGAGCCGCGCTTCGTCTCGCGTTGCGCGTGCCTGGCGGACGGGAGGCGTCTTCTCCGGATCGACGCGATCGTCCCCGTCGTCAGGGCCGAGCCCGAGACGCGCCCGAGCTTGTTGCACGAACGCTTTCGCTTGCTCGAGGCGCAGTCGAAAGTCGGTTGGATCCAGGCGTGCGATCGGTTGGCTCTTCTGGACGCGGCTGCCGAGATCGACGTCGATCGCTTGCACTCGCCCGGGCACTTTGAAACTGAGCACCGCCAGGTCATCCGCGGCGAGCGTGCCGGTGACGGCGATGGTGCGGGGCAGCCTCCCCTCGATGGCGTTCGTCACGTGAACGACGCGTGGCGGCTCCGCGGGAGCTGCCGAAGCCGCGCGAGACCCCGAATCGCACCCACCGGCCAATGGTGCCAGGCACAAGACGACGAAACTCAACGGACTGCCGATCTCGAAGCGCTCTCGCACGCGCATCTCTCCAGCGCCGTTCAAGGAATCGCCCTCCCGGGATCGCCGGAAGGGCGCACTGAAATCACGGAGTTCAACGCAGCGGTTACTTGCCGGCGTCCGAGCCCTCGTCGCCGGTGTCCGCATCGACGACTTCCTTCTTGTCCTTCTTCTTCTCGGTGCCGTCCTTTGGCTTCTCGGCCGGCGCCGGTGCCTGACGGCTCTCGATCTTCTCGAGAATGAGATCGGCGGCGGGATCGGGTCCGAGCGCGCGCGCCTGGGTCAGGATCTCCTTGGCGCGGTCGTACTGCTTCGTCACGAAGTACTCGTAGCCGAGGACAAACTTCGCCGCGCCGTCGTAAGGATGTGCGGCAGTGAAAATCTCGAGCTTGTTGAGAGCGGTCGCGTAGTCGGCGAGCTTCCCGTAGATCTTGTCCTTCGTCGCGTCGACGTCGAGCCACGAGCCGTCCAACTCGAGCCCCTTCCGCAGCACGAACGCGCCGTACGAGTAGTCACCTTTGACGAACAACGCCTCTCCCAGCGCAAAGCGGGCGAGCGCGCCGCCCGGATCCATCACGACGGACTGTTCGTACTGCTCGATCGCTTTCTGGTAGTCGCCGTTGCGGAATGCGGCGTCGCCGACGACCAGGGCGTTCACCTCCGGCTTCACGTCCTCGCGGACTTGCTTGTTCTCGTCGCCGTCCTGCGAAGGGGTGGTGTATCCGCCCGTCCCCGAAGCCGGTGCGCCGTATCCACCTTCCGAGATCGGCTGCGAGTAGACCGGATAGTAGACCGGGACGTACACGGTCGAGGGATAGTAGGCAGCGTAGCCGTAGCCGTAGTAGGCCGGCCAATACCAGCCCCAACGCCACCACGGATCCCATCCCCACCCCGGCGAGCCCCACCACCATCCGCCCCAGAAGAAGTTCCCGAAGCCGAAAAAGAAGTTGACGTCGAAGAAGAAATGGCTGCGATGGTGATGGTTCCAATCGCCGTGCCCGTGATCTCCACCCCATCCGTCGTGATGCCAGCCGTTGTTCGCGTTGGAACCGCGATAGCCACCAAATCCGGCGCCGACTCCCGCGGAATCCGAAGCCGAGAGGCCGGACGACAGCCTCGCGCCGGTGGTGCGCGAACCGAAGGATGCGCGCGAGTCGATTCCGGCAATCGCGCCGCTATTGCGCCGGACGCCGAACGAACTCGCCGTCGAACGAACGCCGACGAATCCCGACGGCGCTCGCCCGGCGGACGAAGCGCCACCGCCCGCTCCACGAATCGTCGTGAAGCCTCCACTCGAACCCGACGGCGTACCGAGCGTGGCCGAGGAACGCAGCGACGAGAATCCGGACGATCGCGTCGCCGGCACCGCCGATCCCGCAGACGTCGACGGGCCGAACGAGGAGCTTCCGCTCGCCGATCTGCCGAGCGTGCCGGAGGAGCGCAGCGACGAGAACCCGGAAGATCTCGTCATCGGTGCCGGCGGTGCCGCCGTTCCGGCAGACGTAGACGAGCCGAACGAGGAGCTGCCGCGGCGAAGCCCAGAAAATCCCTGCGGCGTACTTGCGCTCGACGGCGCGCTGTCCCGCGTTCCGAGGTATCGAAACACCGTCGTCCCGCCGTTGCTGGTGAAGCCGCGACTGGCAGGTGCACTTCCGCTGAAGCCGCGGGAGCTTCCGAAACTCGAGCTGCTTCGCGGAGCGGAGAAACTTCGCGAACTCCCTCCGCTCGAACCGGAGAACGATCCTGAGCTGCGCGCCGGCAACGATTGCGATCGGCCGAAGCTACCGCTCGATCGCGGCGCGGAGAACGTCCGCGGTGCCGACGAGAATGACGACGACCGCGGTGCCGAGAAACTCCGTGCTCCGCCGGACGACGATCCGCCGAAGCTGCGCGATGCGCCGCCTCCGCCGGCGAATCCTCCGCCGCGGCCGCCGCCGAAATTCGTGACGCTCGAATTCCCGCCTCCAGATGATTTCTGGGCGAGAGCCGAGGTCGCGACCGCCGACGCGGCAACGAAAACGAAGCCAACGACGAAGAGTCTCGGGATCGAAAGAGGATGGCCGGTGCTCATGGCTGACCTCGTCAGGCTAGGACCGGGGGGAGGGGACCACCGGTCGGATTCGGGCATCGTTCGATTCCTCGAACACCACCCGCCGCAACGGCCCATAAGTCTATCTCAGGCGCGACTCGTCGAACAGCCCTTCGACCCGTTCCGAGCCGCGACGTTCGGGCTTGACCGCCCGCTTCGAAAGCTGATAGGGTTCCGCACGCGTTCGCTAGGGGTGGCTTCGACCCTGAGAATCGGGCGTCTCGCCCGATACCCTTGGAACCTGATCCGGACAATGCCGGCGAAGGGAAGCGGGCGGGCGGTCACGCCGACTGTTCCCTCCGATCTGCTTCTCGGTCGCCGGTTCGAAATCAGGAAGTCGTCTCGAAGAGGCACGTTGCGCCGGGAGGGCATCCAGAATGAGATCAAGAGAGTCGCTGCGCGATCGAAACGAAGATCCGTCGTGCGTCACGCAAATGCACCACGCTCGAAGGCGAGTGATCACCGAAGAGATGCGTCATGTCGCGCGCCGCGAAAACGTCGAGCCGGAGCTGGTGCGAGATGAAGTCGCTCGCGGTCGGTGCGTCATCCCCGCGAACATCCACCACCTCGGGCTCGAGCCGATGGGGATTGGAATCGCGCTGTCGTGCAAGATCAACGCGAACATCGGCAACTCGGCCGTGACGTCGAACGTCGACCAAGAACTCGAGAAGCTCCGATGGGCGGTCAAATACGGCTCCGACACGGTCATGGATCTCTCGACCGGAGGCGACATCGACGCCATTCGCCGCGCGATCATCGAGGAGAGCACGGTGCCGATCGGAACCGTGCCGATCTATCAGGCGCTGCAGGAGGTCAAAAAGGTGGAGAACCTCTCCATCGAGGTCCTCCTCGACGTCATCGAGCGC
Organism: Planctomycetota bacterium; assembly: GCA_016178505.1. Classification (GTDB taxonomy): domain Bacteria; phylum Planctomycetota; class JACOTG01; order JACOTG01; family JACOTG01; genus JACOTG01. The sequence goes on along the minus strand of JACOTG010000170.1, from coordinate 1,604 downwards.
CAAGCGGAGCAGGGAGTCGACTACATGACGCTCCACGCCGGCGTACTCCGCGAGCACGTGCCTCTGACCGCAAAGCGGGTGACGGGGATCGTCAGTCGAGGCGGCTCGATCCTCGCCCACTGGTGCTCGATTCACAAAAAGGAGAACCCGCTCTTCGAGCACTGGGATCGCGTCCTCGACATCCTCGCGAAGCACGACGTGACGATCTCGCTAGGCGACGGACTTCGGCCCGGCTCGATTGCCGATGCTTCGGACGATGCCCAATTCGCCGAGCTGAAGACGCTCGGCCAGCTGACGAAGCGCGCGTGGGAAAAAGACGTGCAGGTCATGATCGAGGGGCCGGGCCACATTCCTTTTCACGAAATCGAGATGAACGTGAAGAAGGAGATGGAGCTGTGCCACGAGGCGCCGTTTTACGTCCTCGGGCCTCTCGTCACCGACATTGCGCCGGGCTACGACCACATCACGTCGGCCATCGGCGCGACGATGGCGGGATACGCCGTCGCGGCGATGCTGTGCTATGTGACGCCGCGCGAACATCTCGGGCTACCGGATCGCGAGGACGTGAAGCAAGGCGTCATTGCGTACAAGATCGCGGCGCATGCGGCCGACGTCGCACGAGGGCGCAAAGGCGCGCGCGACCGCGACGACGCACTGTCAAAGGCGCGCTTCGAGTTCGATTGGAATCGACAGTTCGAGCTGTCGCTCGATCCGGAGACGGCGCGCGCGATGCACGACGAGACACTACCGCAAGAAGTCTTCAAGTCGGCGTCGTTCTGCTCGATGTGCGGACCGCTTTTCTGCTCGATGCGCATCACTCAGGACACGCGCGATCTTCTCGAGGCGGAGGCAGTGAAGGCGTAAGCGCCTCTGCGACGCCGAATCCGACTTTGTGGGGACGTGCGCGTGGACGAGCGGGCGACCGTCGGATCCAAGGCGACGAGGTCGACGGACGCTGACGTCGGTAAGCCAGGAGGTTGAGTGTCGTCGTCGAGACGTGTGGGCCGCACGCTGTTCCCCCGCTCGAATCGCTCGACACCGCCGTCCGCGGGCGTGGAGCGGTTCACGTCGCGCGCAACGACGTTCGTCAGCGCGGCAAGCATGCGCCTCGTCGACGATCCGGAGGATGCATTCGCCACGCTTCTCGCGGCGATCCAGGGTGCGCGCGAGAGGATCCTCCTCGAATGGTATTGGTTTGCCGCCGATCGCGCCGGAACTCGCATTGCAGAATCGCTCATCGAGCGGGCGTGCAATGGTGTCGACGTCGCGGTCCTTTACGATGCGATCGGCTCGATATCGACGCCCCGATCCTTCTTCGGGAAGCTCACGGAGGCGGGCGCGCGCGTTCTCGAATATCATCCCGTCGGGCTCATCCTTCCATTCTCGAAGTTGAATCGCCGCGATCACCGAAAGCTCCTCGCCGTCGACGGCGAGATCGCGATCGTGGGCGGATTGAATCTTTGCGACGAAAACGCGCCGGAATCGTGGGGCGGTCTCGGTTGGCGCGACTCTGCGGTCGAGATCCGCGGCGCACGCGCGGTCCTGCCCTTCGAGCGAATTTTCACGCGAACGTGGTTGCGAGTCGGCGGGTCGCGGCTCCATCC
>JACOTG010000169.1 GCA_016178505.1 Planctomycetota bacterium | reverse complement strand
TCCTGGAACGCTCCTCGCTCCTTGTCCGTGAACCCCTCCTGCTTGAAGAGGTCTTCCACCTCGCCCTGCGTGACGAACCCCGCCCGTCGCCCCTTGCGCACCAACGCCTCGAACTCGGCGATGCGATTCTTCATGATCGTCACACCTCTCGGCGCTCCACCCCAACGACTCTTCTTGTTTCGTTGTGTGGCCTGTTTTCTCAACGCGATTAGTTGGCTCATCGTTACGCTCGCTTCAGATGATCTTCTCCCGTTCCGGTTACGGATCCGCTCCGCAACAAGGGGAGTCGCCGCACGAGGCGGCGTGGCCTGACTCTCTCTGCTAGGACGATTCCGCCCCTGAGCCGCGCCGCTAACGCGCCCAGGTCAGCGGCGGCCTCGGTAAAGTCGAACCAACCTAATCGAGACGAGGGTCAAACGCAAGCATCGATTCCCATCCAGAGCGCGAATCCAGACGCGAGGCTGCTATCATGACCGCCTCATGTCGCAAACCGAAGTCTTCGAAAAGCCGGAGATTCTCGCACCCGCGGGCGACGCCGAGTGCCTGCACGCCGCGGTCGCGGCAGGCGCCGATGCCGTCTACCTCGGACTTCGTCGCTTCAACGCCCGCGGCCGCGCCGAGAATTTCAGATCACCAACGCTTCCCGAGCACGTCCGCTACGCGCACTCGTGGAACGCCAAGGTCTACGTCGTGATGAACACTCTCGTGTTCGAGGACGAGATGGAGATCGCGATGCGAATGGCCGCCGAAGTTCGGGATGCCGGTGCCGATGGGGTCATCATCCAGGACCTCGGACTCTTCACCGAGATCGGGCGTCGGCTTCCCGACCTTCCGCGTCTCGCAAGTACACAGATGACCGTGCACAACGTCTCTCAGGCGCACACACTCGCAGACCTCGGAGTCCGTCGCATCATCCTGGCGCGAGAGATGGGAGTCCGAGAGATCGCAACGGTCACCGAGTCGATGCGACTGCGCGGCGTCCACACCGAGGTCTTCATCCACGGCGCTCTCTGCTTTTCCTATAGCGGGCAGTGCCTGATGAGCAACATGTCCGGCGCGCGCAGTGCAAACCGTGGCGTCTGTGCTCAGAATTGCCGCATGGAGTATTCGCTCGCAGCGCCGGACGGCAAGGCGCTGGCGCAGGGCGCGCTCCTATCGATGAAGGATCTGGCGTCGTTTCGGCTGATCCCGGACCTCATTCGTGCCGGCGTCGGCTCGCTCAAGATCGAAGGAAGGCTCAAGCGCCCCGAGTACGTCGCGGTGGTGACGCGCATGTATCGCGACGCCGTCGACGCCGCCGTCGCAGGTCGACCGTTCGACTCCGATGCTGCCGTCGAGAAGTGCTCGCTCGTGTTCAACAGAGGCTTCACCGACGCCTGGCTCCGAGAATCCGCTGATCTCGACATGCGCGCGATTCGTCACAAGGCGGGAAAAGGCGCCGAAGCGTTCGGGACCGTCGTGTTCGCGGAACGCGTTCGCGGGCGCCTCCGGATTCGAACTCGAAGGCCGATGCACCCAGGACTCGGATTCACCTATTCGCATGGCGGCTATCGCGGTGGATTCCTGGTCACGCGCGTTCTCGCGCGACGCGACGACGTCCAGGAAATCGACGTCCGATTCGGCGCCGGGCGCGTTCCCCCGATTCCGAAGGATCAACCGGTCTTCCTCAACTCCGACGCCGAACTCTATCGCGCAGCACGCGAGATCTACCACGGACACGACGCGCAGCCCGAACCTTTGCACGTTCGCGTGTCCGGTCGTCCCGGCGAGCCGCTCGAAATCGAAGTCCGCACGGATCGTGGAGAGTCGGCGCGCCTGACCTCGTCCATTCCGCTCGAGAAAGCCCGCGAGCACGCTCTCGATGCAGCCATGCTTCGAGAGAAGCTCGGCCGACTCGGCGACTCGAGCTTCGAACTCGCTGGCGTGGACTCGAGTGGCCTTCGCGGAGCCGCGTTTCTTCCGCCGTCCGAGCTGAATCGCATGCGCCGCGATTTACTGGCTGCGATCGAAGAGACTCGGCGACGAAGTGCGACGCTCCGCGCACCGATCGAGGCGGCAGCACCTCGCGCCGAGCGCGAGCGAACGGTCACGACTCGCCTCGCCGTCGCCGTCGCGACGGCAGATGCCGCACGCCGTGCGCTCGCGTCGGGTGCAGACGAAATCTATCTCGACCTCGACGAACACGTGCAGGCACTCGACGCAGCGACACGACTCCAGCCGCTCGCGCAGTGGACCGCGGAAATCGACCCCGCACGCGTCTGGCTCAAGACGCCGCTCGTGACGCACCCCGCTCTGGTGCGCCGCTACCTGGCGACTCTTCCCGCGATCGGCATCGTGGCGTCGAACCTCGGCGTGCTCCGCGAAGCGCGCGAACGGGGGCGCCGCGTCGTCGCCGACCACTACTTGAACGCATACAACTCTCGCACGATCGATGCGCTTTCCGAGTTGGGCGCCGGTCGTGTCACGGTGTCCCTCGAGATCCACGCCGAGGAGGCCGTTTCGCTGGGACGCGTCACGGACGTTTCCCTGGAGCTCCTCGTTCAGGGCCGCGTCCCGGTGATGACCGCGCGCGCGCCGTTTGGCCTCGCGAACGGCGAAGAAGCGGCACTCGACGGTGATCACGGGTTTTCGTACGTCGTGAAAGAATTCGCGAATGGTCACTCGGTGATCTTCGAGGGTCGCGAACTGGTCGGCCTCCCCATCGTGCCCGTCGTCCGCGGCCAGATCGACGTCGTGCGCCTCGACGTCGCGCACCACTCACCCGATGCGATCGAGACGATCGTGCGGGTCTATCGGGCAGCGGTCGATTCCGGCGCGTTCACGGCCGCCGACGGCGAAGTACTTCAGCGACTGGCGGGCGATCGCATCTTCCTCGGGCATCTCAAGCGCGGCGTCCGCGAGTTGGACTTCGTCGACAAGACGTTTGCCGCTGCCGACGGGAGCCAAGGACTCTGAGCGAGCCGCCGGGCGCGCCCGACTTCTTTCGCGGGAACGTCGTCCTCGCGCCGATGACCACCGGCTCGAACCTTCCCTTTCGTCGCCTGTGCGAAGAGTTCGGCGCTCGGATCGTCGTGTCGGAGATGGCGCTGGCGAAGAAGATCATGCGCCGCCACAAGAGCGAGATGGCACTCCTCCGCCGCCACCCGAGCGAGCCGGCCTTCGGCGTTCAAATTGCCGGACGCTCGCCGGAATGGATGGCGGTCGCGGCGCAGGCGGCGGCAGAAAAGGGGGCGACGTTCGTCGACGTGAACCTCGGATGTCCCATCGACCTCGTCACACGAATCGGCGCGGGAGCGGCGCTCCTCGAAAGCCCGAGACGCGTGGCCGCCATCGTCACCGCGATGAAGAGAGCGGTAACGATTCCCGTCACGATCAAGATCCGAACCGGATGGACGGCCGGGAAGCCAACGGCTCATGCCGTGGCGAAAGCCGCGGAGGACGCCGGCGCAGCCGCCGTCGCGTTTCACGCGCGGAGCCGCGAGCAGCGCTACAGGCAAGCCGCCGATTGGAACTTCATCGGCGAGTTGGCTGCGGCGATGTCGATACCGGTGATCGGCAACGGCGATCTGCTAACGCCGCGCGAAGTCGAGGTGCGCTGGAAGCAGGCCGGCTGCGCCTCGGTAATGATCGGACGCGGTGCGTTGATCAAGCCGTGGATTTTCCGCGAAGTCGCCGAACGAAGCGACTGGCGTCCAACGGCCGACGAGCGCCTCGCCGTTTGGAGCCGCTACGTCACGCTCGCGCGCGAGCACTTTGGGGACGACGACCACGGAACGGCTCGCATTCGTCGCTTCCTCAAGTACCACCTCGGCTGGGCCTGCCGCTATCGGCACGCGCCGGAAACGGGCTACGACCCGGAGCGCGGGGACCATCCGCTCATGCAGACGCGGGCCCCGGAGGCACCGAGTGGAGACGGGGTCGACGCCACGCTCGGCCGTAGCGACGAGCCCGCGATCGAGTTCCTTTGCGACGTGTTGCTCGGGCTCCGCTCGATCGAAGAACCGCCGCCGCCGCTCGCATCCAACGGCGGGTCGGACGATCCGGAGCCATCCGGCTAAGGGCCCGCGCAGAAACAACGGCTACATTCGGCCGGCTGCGAATGCCGCTGGACTTCGTCTCTCCTCCTCGCCGTATCGCTCCGTTGAGACGCCTCCACCCACGGCACTTCGTGCCGCGGGTACCGGTCGTTCCTCGCCAGCGGCCTTCTCGCTCGGCCTCGGTGTTTGACGCATTTGTTTCTGCGCGGGCCCTAACGACAGCCATCGCGGAAGAACGAAGCGAGCAAATCTGCGTACGCACGGGCCCCGACGATGTCGACGTCGTTGTGCTCCGCGCCGTTCACGGCTTCGAACCGTTTCGGTTCTCGTGCCGCGGCGAACAGGCGCCGCCCTTGTTCGAACGGGACCGTCGAGTCCCGGGTTCCGTGGACGACGAGCAGCGGCGCGCGCAATGACGCCACTCTCCCGAGCGAGTCGAACGCGTTCGGAACGAAGATTCGCGGGTACCACGGAAGCACGCTGCGCGCCATGTCGCGGATCGAAGTGAACGCCGACTCGACCGCGATCCCACAGACCTCCACGCGGGTCCCGAGTTCGATTGCGACGGCCCCTCCCAGCGATTCGCCGAAGAGCCCGATGCGAGACGCGGGAACGCGACGGTCGTCGGCCAAGAAGCGGTACGCGGCCATCGCGTCCCGGTAGACGCCTTCCTCTGTCGCCTTCCCTCCCGAGCGACCGAAGCCCCGATATTCGACGAGGAGTACGCAAAGCCCTCTCGACACCCAGGCTCGGACGCGCTCGAGTCGGTCCGCAATCGTCCCGGCATTGCCGTGGAAGAACGCCACGACCGGGCCGGTATCCGCGCGACCGAGGAGCCATGCGTGAAGTGCAACGCCGTCCTCGGCGCGCATCGTCACGTCTTCGAATGGGATTCCGTAATCGGCAGGCGAAGCGTCGAGTCGACGGCTCGGATGGAAGACGAATCGATCGAGGAGCAGGCGGAGCGCCACGACGATCAACGCCATCCCGAGTGCGAGCGCGATCACGATGCGGGCGATCGAGCGCGTCAGGCCGTCGCCGGGACGTGCGCGGAGCACTTATGCCGCTCGTGCATCCTTCTGCTCGAACACCGCCACGTAGCAAATCGCGGCCACGATCGCGCCGAGCGCAGGCCCGACCCAATAGACCCAGTGCATGTCCCAAACGCTGCACGCTAATGCCGGCCCGAACGTGCGCGCCGGGTTCATCGATGCACCCGTGATCGGACCGCACGCGAGGATGTCCATGGCAATCGTCAGGCCGATGCCGAACCCCGCGATCGACTTCGGCGCACGAGGGTCGACCGCCGTCAAGAACACCGAAGTCGCGAGGAGGAAAGTCAAGATCGCTTCGACGAGAACGGCGGTCCCGCCGCTGATGCCCGGACCCGGCACTGGAGTTCCCCAATGTGCCTTCGCAGCCGCGTCGGGAAAGATTCCGTGGACGGCATACCCGGCGATCACCGCACCCACGAGCTCGGCGACGATGAACGCGACGCAGCGAGAGGGCGTGAGCTTTCTCGCGACGAGCAGCGCGATCGCAATCGCCGGATTGATCACCCCGCCAGAAATCGCGCCCGTCGCAGACACCGCGATCGACAACGCCAGACCGTGAGCGATGGCGATTCCGAGAAGCCCGATGGGCGCATACACCGCGTCCGTGCAAATTGCCGCCGCGCCGATGAACGTCAGGGTAAACGTCCCGATCACCTCTGCAAGACATGGCTTGAACAAGCCATTCATGAAGCTCCTCCTTCTTCTCCAGGCGCTCGAGTCGCATTCCGAAATTGCTCCCAGGTCTCGGGAGCGGAACACCCGCCCGGCGCGGGGCGACAGGATAGCGACAGCACCCCTGCAATGCAAACCACCCGATCGCGTCAGCCGATCACTTTCGAGTAGACGGCTTCGTCGAATCCAACGATGAGCGTGCGCCCGCGCCGAAGCGTCGGAGCGCGAAGGTTGCCCGTCGGACCGATGAGAAGTTTGCGCAGCGATTCACGGCTTGGATGCTCGCGACGCAGGTCGACGTGAGCGACGTGTTTGCCCTTGCACGCATAGACCTCGTCGACGCCGGCAACGAGCGCCAACCCGGCGTCGGCGCCAATTCTCTCCTTGCGAGCGTCTACTTGAAGGAAGACGCGGATGCCGTGCTTGGCAAGGAACCCTTGCGCCTTGGTGCACGTCGTTCAGCCGGGCCGATGGTAGCTCCAGTCGATGTTGGCCACGTTCGTTCCTTGTTCCTCCCTTCACGAGTATCCGGTCGGCTCCGCGGCGCGACGGGATCGCATGCGCCGACTCGGCCGTCAAGAGCCGGCCGCGGCGCCGCAATTCGGCTCTTTACGTTCACCGCCACGAAGACGAAACTCTCGCGACGGAGACGGGCCCGAGGGAACTTCCGGGCAACATCTTCGTCTCCGAAAAGAAACGTGCCTCGAGCACCCCGGAAGCCGAGTCACGCCGCCGCGCGTCCGACGCGCCGGGGGTCCGGCGCATCGCCGATCGCCGCGCGGCGCCCAAGGGAGGTGAATGACCGTGAAGAACCGTTCGATGGCACGACTTGCCGTTGCCGTGGCCGCGGGTATCTGGCTCGCCGCGATGGGCTGCATCATCGTTTCCAAGGAAGAACATCACTACGACAAGGATGAGCGGACGCCGGCGATCGCTCGTAAAGCCACCTGCCCCGTCGACGGAGTCTCGATCACGGATCTTTCGAGCGCGCCTTGCTACACCTACCGCGGCAAGACGCGATACTTCTGCTGCGGCGATTGCCGGGCGAAATTCGAAGCGAACCCCGACTCATACTCCACCGACTGACCTCGTCTGTACGCCGGGTCGGCTCGTCCCTCAACCCGGACCGATTGCCTGCCGATAAAGGCTCGGTCGAGGGACGGGTCGCCGGAACGGGTGCGCGGGGTTTCCGGGGACCCGCCCTCGCACACTCGGGATAACGGCGTGCGAAAAATCCCCTCCTTCATCTTCTGCGCGATCACCATGGTCCTGTTCATCGGACCTGCGCTCCTCTCCGTCGGCATTCCCGCCGCCAGCCCGGCAAGCCAGCCCGAACGACAGCTCGAGAAATCCATTCCGGCGGACGATGTCCTGTGCCGTGTGCCGGCATTCGCGTTCGACGTATCGAAACCTCTCGTCCCCGGTTGGCGGCTCATTGACAGCGAATCGAGATTCGAGTCGCATCGTGTGCGCCTCGCGCGAGACGCGTCCGCAACCATCCCTTCCGTCGAAGTAACCATCGATGCTCGGAACTCGGACAACGCCGGACCGCTGACTGCCGAAGACGTCCGTCGAATCGAGGACTCGCTCGCTGCGGGCGCAGCCACGCGCGCTTCGTTCGACGATCGAGCATGCCGTTTCGCCGGGCACGACGCCGTGCAGGTCGAGGCCTCCGCCAGCCATTTCCCGGCCGTCAACGGCAACGCACCCGTCACTGCGCGCGCGATTCGCCACCGCCATGCCGTCATCGTGGTCGAAGCGCACGCAAACAACGCTTCCGACGCAACCGCACACGCCGCCCTCGACGATATCGAGAGTTGTCTGCAGTTTCACTGACCCCGGCGTGCGACGAACGTTGCAGAAGCCGCAGAGCGGGATAGAATCAACGTCCACATCCCCGCTCAAGGAGGCGTCAGATGAAATGGACCGGACTTCTCGCGATCGAAGTAAGTTTGTGTTGCGTGTTCGCGCTCCCCTCGTTCGCCCAAAAGACGCCGCCCGCGGGCAAACCGGCGACGGGATCCGAAGAAAAGAAAGAAGGCGACGGGAACTCGTACAAGGACAAGGAATTCAATTTCGAGTGGCAGTTGCCGACGACGATCAAGTACTGGCACCTCGAGGTCCCCGAGCGCAAGGGCAACGCACTCGTCGTCGAGGTGTACCACGGAATCGGCGAGAAGAAGGATTTCATCGACATCAAGTTCATCGCACTCAGCGCGAAGTCGACCAACAAGAGCGACAAGGAATTGTTCGAGTCATACATGAAGGACGTCGAGGACAGCTTCGCCGAGATCTCGAAAAATGACGTGAACGAAAAGGACAAGTTCAAGGGGCAATCGGCATTCTCCGTGAAGTTCAACGGAAGAAACAAGGACGAGCGAAAGCAGCCCTGGGATCGCAACCTCTTCCTCTTCAAGAAGAGCGGGAGTTACTTCGCAGTCATCATCCAGGCGGAAGCCGGACTCCTCGACAAGTACAAGGCCGAGATCGACGACGTCTTCAAGGGGTTGAAGATCAAGTAGCCGCGAGGTTATCGCGATCGCACGAGTCGCGCGCGGTCGATCCCGAGCCGCTCGAGATCCTCGGCGATGTCGGAAAGAAACCGCCGCGCATCCTCGGCATACCCCGCAGTCGGTCGAAGGCCCGGCCGCTGCGCCCGCCAATATCGATTGAACAGAATCATCAAGAGCTCTCGCGTGTACTTGCTGAATAGCGAGGCGAGCGCCACTTCGAAACTGCTCGCGTCGGCTCGCTCGCGAAACGATACGCGAAGCGAACGGCCGTTCCCGAACAAGCGATAGTCAGATCGGCCTCGACGTTCGCCTTCGATGGCGACAAAGACGGCCGGGGACGTCGACTGCAGGAGCGGCGCATAGAACGAGCGCCCGCCGTGACGATCCACCACGAGAAACGCGTCACCGTCCGATTCCGTCGACCACGCTCGAAAGTCAGCGAGCAAGCCAGCGAACACGTCGAACAGCGCCGTTGCTTTGTTCGCCGTGACCGCGCACCGGCGATTGAATTCTCCCTCCAAGAGCGGGCTCACGCGCACGCGAAGCGTCCCACCGCACTCGTCGAGACGCCGACGAATTGGATCGGCACACGCGCTGATGACGTCGGCACGAGCCGACACGGGAATTGGGAGCGCGTGGTCGGAGTACCATGGGTAGTCCGCCAATAGCCACAAACAGCCGGGTGCGACGGTCGCCAGGAAATCGTCGAGGTCGCGCGGCCGAAAATCCATTGCTTCGAGAAACGCAAGCACCGACGTTTCGAGCGCAGTGAGCGCAAGAACGCCTCCACCGGACCGGTAGACGACCTTGCTGTCCCCGACCAGCGCTCGCGGCGAGTCCCCCGTCGCCCGACTCCCCGGTTGCCGCACGGCATCGCCGAACACTTGCCAGCCGTCCACGCCGGTGCCCTCGACGCGCACCGCGATCAAGCTCGAAACGAGCGGACCGAGCGACGGGCCGTATCCAGCTTCGTCCACGCCGCCGATCCACATCGCATCCCTCCCGGATTCGACCGCCCGATTAATCCGCTCGCACGTCCCCAACTTGAAGTAGAACCGGAATGAAGCTGCCGTTCGTCCATCGAAACGCTGCGGCTTGCCCCGTCGAATCGCCGAACGCCTCGACGATGAGATAAAGGAACCAAGGCCACGCCTCGTCGCAGTCGCGCGCGCTCGGCCGCGGCGGGCCGTCCGGATGCGAGTGGTAGACCCCGACCACTTCGGTGCCGCTCCCGCGCAGATCACGCTGAAGTCGAAGCTGCAGCGCCGGGTCGACGAGGTAGCCTCGCCGCCGGTCGGTCGCGAGGTTTTGCGATTCGAACGCTCGAGTGATCCGCGCCGGCAGCTTTCCGGCCTCGCACGGCCCGACGAGAACGCCGCAAGCCTCTTCGGGATGAGACTGGAGACAGTGCTTCAGGATGACGTCCGCTGCCTCGCGCTCGAGAATCACCACGCGCAGTCGTCGAGCGTTGGCGAAACGGACGGAAGGATCGCCGATTTCCGGCGTGCGTTCGTGGCGAGCATGGCGACGTTCATCGAAGTCGACGCAGAGTTGGTCGAAAGGGAGCCCGAGATGGGATTCGAACCCATAACTTCCGCTTTACGAAAGCGGTACTCTACCGTTGAGTCACTCGGGCGTCGATGGCCACCGCGGGGTCGAAAAACGTCGCGATAGCATAGGAAGTTCGACTGCCAAGTCAAGAAGACTTGAGCCCCGACGCACTCGCGACCACGGGCCCCTCTCCGGGGTGTCTTCAGAGGATCTTTCCGAGCCAAATGCCGGCCTCGTAGAGCAGTGCGATGACGGCCCCTATGACGATCTCGGTGAAGATCACGTCACCCGGAGTGATGAGCGCGCCGAGGATGAACCCGCCCAGGATCGCGTACTTGCGATAGGCCCTCAGCTCCTCCGTGTTGGCGATGCCGATTTTCTGAAGGAGCAGCATCACGAGCGGCAGCTGAAACACGGCGCCGAGGATGAGCGAGAACCATAGGATGAAATCGACCCACTCCTTCACGCTGTACATCGTGACGAAGTCGGGTCGATGGCCGAACTGTGCGATCACCTTGAGCATGCCGGGAACGAGGATGAAGTAGTTGAACAGCACGCCCAAAACGAACAAGACGAACACGAGCGGCAAGATCCGGTGAACGTACTTGCGCTCGTTCTTCCGAAGCCCTGGACTGATGAACGACCAAAGCAGAATGAAAACGACGGGTGCCGAGAAGAACACCGACACTGCGAGACAAACCTTGAAGTACGCGAAGATCTCGTCGAATGGCGCGGGCACGATGAATTTGACGTCGGGCAGGATCCCTTTGACCGGCACGGTCACGAGGTTCATGAGCTGATCACGGAAGAACGTGAAGCAGACGGCGAAGATGACGACCACCGCGACGATCGAGCGAACGATGACTTTGCGAAGTTCTTCGAGGTGTTCCCCGAACGTCATTCGCCGTTCGTCGAGGTCACCGCTCTCGTCGGCCACCGTTTGACTCCCCGCCTACGATCGCTCGATCCGGAGACGAAAAAACTCCTACCGGCCGTCCGCGGAATTGGGTCGACCGGTAGGAGCTTGGATTCACGTCCTTTTGACGTCGGTGCTTCAGTACCGGATGTAGCTCGTCAGATCGTTCGCGGACATGACTTGCACGCCGAATTCCTTCGCGAGCTGGAAGGTCGGCGTATCCTCGAGGACGATCGGCGTATCGCTCTTCGGGGGCTGTCCCACGACCAGGAAATCGGTCATCGCCGTGACGTTGTCCTCCACCGTCGCGCCCTTCGCCCGCAGAAGGCGAGTGACCTCCTCCTTCGAATAGCGTCCCGGCAGATCGCCGAGGAAGACGAACACCGGCTTCTTGTCGCGATCGAAGTACGGGTTCGAGATCAAGTCGCCGGCGACGATGGGCTCCATGGGATCCTTCGTCTCGGTGATGCCGCAGAGTGCCGTCGCGTCGCGAAGCTCGCGCACCTCGATCCATCCCTTGGACTTCTTCTCATTGCCTCGCCCCACCTCGAAGACCTGGAAGCGAGTCCCACGCACGAGTCCGTTTCGCGCCCCGACGTCGATCCAAGCGAGGCCGGACGTTGGCGAGGCATCGATGATCTTGCCGTCCGGAACGTCGCGCTCGCGGATCATCTTGTTCCGGTCGTTGATCTGCTCGATCTTCGCCTGCGCGGCCAGGACTTTGTTCTCGAGGTCGTTCTTTTCCTTCTTGCGGTCGGTATCCGCCTTCTGAACCACGCCCTCGAGTTCCGTGATGCGGTTACGCAGACCTTCTATCGTCTGCGTGCTCGTCTGCTGGTTGCGGGCACCCCGATCCTGCTCTTCCTTCACCGAGGCATTCAGCTTCGCGATCTCCTGGTCCTTGTCCGTCCCGACCTTTCGCGTCGCCTCTTTCGCCTTTTCCGCATCCGCCTGCGCGACGGAGAGCGCGGACGTCGTGTCCTTCAGGCGATTCGACACTTCGTCGTACGCCGTCTCGACGCCCTTGAGTGCGGCTTCGATCGTCGAGTCCGAGGCCGTGATCTGCGACGGGAACTTCTGCTTCAGCGCGGTCAGGCGATCGTCCATCAACTTGACGACCGTGTCCGCGCTCGTCCCCGCCTCGCCGCTCCAGCCCGACTTCTGGAAGAGGTGTTGGATGTCAGTCGCCCGCTTGACGTTTTCGGGATCCCACTTGTTCTTGATCTCGTCCTTCAGCCGCGTGATTTCCTCCATCCGCTTCTCGCTCTCTTGAAACTGCGTGAACGCGAGCACGGATGCGGCGACGGTCAAAATGACGAGGACGATGACCCACCAAATCAAAGCGGATCCTCGTTCGTGATTCCTCATGTTGGGGTCTCCCTCCTTGTTGTAGGCAAGCAGACTGATGCTTGGCTTTTTCCCGTTTCCCGGATTCGGTATCCGGCCTTTCTCTTCACTCGCAATGGGAGGCGGGAGATCGCCTCCTTCAAAGCGGGCCGCGATTATAGGGAGCCCCCGAATCGAAAGGCAAGCACAAAAGAGCCCTGCGGGCGACCGGCGCGCAGGCGTACGACGGCCCATTGACACCGTTTTCTGGTCCTGGTAGAGGTAATCGCTGATTTCAGCGCGAACGACGTCGCGCAGTCCCCCCGTTCTCGCAATTTCACTTCAGCGAATCGTGGTGGCGATCCGGTTGAGGTCGTCAAGGGAGCCCCGATCGGCATTTCACGGCACCGAGCCGAGAGTCCAACCTCGTGGCTGAAGCGCAGCGAACCGGGCGACAGACGCGCCGAGCGTCCCCCGTCGACGTGAATGGAAACAGGCGACCGAAAACTCCGGGGAGGCGTGGTCTCGTGATCGGCGTTCTCGCGGGAGTCGCCGGTGGAAAGACGACCGTGGCTCGCATGTTCGGCAGGCTCGGAGCTCGCACGATCGACGCCGACGAGCTCGCACATGCGACGTACGAGTTGCCGACTGTGCGACGCGCCATTCGTCGCCGATTCGGACGAGAGGCTTTTGATTCGCGCGGGCGTCTCAATCGGAAGCGCCTCGCGGAGGAAGTGTTCGAGGATCCTCGGGCGCTTGGCGCATTGAGCCGAATCGTGCATCCGGTCGTACACCGCGCGATCCTCACGGCGATCAAGCGCTCGCGCGAAACGGGGGGCACCCTCGTGTTGGACGTGCCGCTGCTGGTGGAAACAGGACTCGACTCGCGATGTGACGTGCTCGTCTTCGTCGACACGCAGAACGAAAAGCGCCGGCGGCGCGCGACGACCCGGCGAGGATGGAGCCCGTCCGAGATCGATCGTCGCGAGTCGGTACAGAAAACGGTGAACTTCAAGCGGAAGCGAGCCGATTATATAGTGGACAACAACCATTCGAAGGGGCGAACGTTCCAGCAAGTCAGCGAGATCTGGAGCCTGCTGACCACGCGGCGGCCCGAACGGTCGCATGAACGATCGCGCACCCTCGCTCGAGCAGGAATTCCCGACCCCCGAGCGCGCGATGAAGATCGTGCGGCCCGCAACACGTAACAGCACCCGAGCGTGGCCTGGCGCCACGCAGGCGAATCACCCAAGAAGCCCATCCATGGCAGCCCTCACAGAGGTCGCTCGAGCGAACGACCGAACGGCTGTTCAGGAGACGCAGGAGAACGAGCGATGGCCAAGGAGAAGACGAAAGCCCCGCGACCTCGCACGCGCGAGAAAGTGAAAGAGGTCGACCGGGTCGCTGACCCTCAGGCGATGATCGAAGACCCGACGGTCGAGGACGTGAGCGTCCCGGTCGCGCCACCTCCGGTCGCCGTCGTGAAAGATGCCGCACCGGCAGTGGCTACGGTCGCGGCTCCGGTCACCACCGACGACGCTCCGCCCGAAAACGAAGCCGCGACGAACGCCAAGTACGAAGCCGTCAAACGACAAGAGCTCCACTTGGCAGCGCTCCAGAAGATGAACATCACGGAGCTGCACGTCGAGGCGAAGAACCAAGGGATCAAGGACTTCACGGGCCTCAAGAAGCAGGATCTGATCTTCAAGATCCTGAAGGAGCGGGTGAACCGCAACGGCCTGATGTTCGGCGAGGGTGTTCTCGAGGTGCTTCCGGACGGATTCGGATTCCTGCGCTCGCCCGACTACAACTACTTGCCGTCGCCTGACGACATCTACGTCTCGCCGAGCCAGATCCGCCGCTTCGGCATTCGCACGGGTGCAACCGTTTCGGGCCAGATCCGTCCGCCGAAAGAGAACGAGCGCTACTTTGCACTCTTGCGCGTGGAGGCCATCAACCACGAGGATCCCGAGCGCCTCAACGACAAGATCGTGTTCGAGGACCTCACGCCCCTCTATCCGACGCGCCGCATCATCCTCGAGACGTCCCCCGACGAAATCGAGATGCGCATCGTGGATCTCGTGTCGCCAGTCGGCATGGGCCAGCGCGGACTCATCGTCGCACAGCCACGCACCGGCAAGACGATCCTTCTCCAGAAGATCGCGAACGCCGTTCACAAGAACCATCCGAAGATCGACCTCATCGTGTTGCTCATCGACGAGCGGCCCGAGGAAGTCACCGACATGGAGCGAAGCGTACACGGCGAGGTGATCTCGTCGACGTTCGACGAGCCAGCGAGCCGTCACATCCAGGTCGCCGAGATGGTGAGCGAGAAGGCGCGTCGCATGGTTGAGTACGGACGCGACGTCGTGATCCTGCTCGATTCGATCACGCGCCTCGGCCGCGCGTACAACGCCGAGCAGCCGCACTCCGGCAAGATCCTCTCTGGAGGCATCGACGCGAGCGCTCTCCAAAAACCGAAGAAGTTCTTCGGTGCGGCGCGAAACATCGAAGGCGGCGGTTCGCTGACGATTCTCGCGACGGCGCTCATCGACACCGGCTCGCGCATGGATGAGGTGATCTTCGAAGAGTTCAAGGGCACCGGCAACATGGAGCTGCACCTCGATCGCAAGCTGGCTGACAAGCGAATTTGGCCCGCCATCGACATCAACCGGTCGGGCACGCGCAAGGAAGAACTGCTCCTCGACCCGCAGGAGCTCAAGCTCGTTTGGACCCTTCGCAAGGTGTTGAACGAGATGAATCCGGTCGAGGCCATGGAACTCCTCATCGAGCGCATGAAGAAGACCAAGTCGAATGCCGAATTCCTGCTCGGGTTGACGGGCAAGATGTGACCGTCACGAAGGACCACTGACGGACTCCGGGGAGGACTTCGTCGTACACCGGTGACGTCGATGCCCCGACGCCGAACACCCGCGTGCGAAGGACGGCCTGAACCATCAGCTCGCAAGCAGGACCCGACCTCGAAGTCCCCGCGGCTTCGACATCACTCCATCCGAGCGGGCTCTCGTCGTACCGCGTCCTTCGACAACCGCGCTTCGTCTATTTCTTCATCGGCACGTTCGTGTCGATGTTCGGAAGCGACATGACGTCTGCGGCAGTGATGTGGGTCGTGAACGAGCGCACGGGATCGCCGAAGTACGTGGGCACGATGCTGACACTCTCGATGGTGCCGGGGCTCCTCTTCCTGCCGTTCATGGGCGTGTTCATCGATCGCCAGGATCGCCGGCACGTTGCCATCGGCCTCGACTTCGTGCGCTCGCTCGCCGTCCTGAGCGTACCGATCGCCGTGACCCTGTTCGGCGACGTCTGGGTGCCCCACCTCTTCGCCGTTACGATCCTCGTCGGTTTCTGCTTCAACGTTCACTGGGCGAACGCAACCGCGCTCATGCAGGAGCTGTGTGAACCGGGAGAATTTGCTGCGGCGAGCGCGTTCTTCGCCGCCGCCATCCAAGGCGGAACTCTCATCGCCGGCGCCGTCGTCGGCCTCACGTACGAGCACATCGGCGTCCGCGGCGTGATGTCGATCGACTTCGCGACCTACGTCGTTTCCATGTTTTGCCTGTGGCGATTACGAAAGGGCCGACACGTCCATGCTTCCGCACTCGCTCCTCGCGACGCCAACCCCCTTCGCGCGTTCCTGGTCGACCTTCGCCTCGGACTATCGTTCCTGAGACGATCCACCATCGTGCTGCGGATCGGCGCCATCTCGGTTTTCGTGCTGGCGGCCGTCTACGGCCTTCAGGTGGTGATGGCGCCTTTGAACGCGACCATCCTCCACTCCTCCGCGCACGGCTTCGGGTGGTGCAACGGATCGTGGGGTCTCGGCGCCATGGTGGCGAGCCAGGCAGGTCTGTTCCTCGTCGCGCTCGTGTCCGAGCGAGCCTCTATCGCTGGCCCCCTCGTCATGATCACTCTCGCCTGCGCCGCTCTCTCGTTTACCACGAGCCTCCCGATTGCACTCGGTTGCTTCTTCCTCATGGGCTACGGTCGCGGCGCCAGCGGCATCCCGCTCTTCGTTCGCCTGATGAAGGAAGTTCCGCGCGAGCTCATGGGTCGAGTGCAGACCACGATCGGATTCTTCGGTCTGCTCATTCGCATCACCGCGATGGAAGCGATTGCGTTCGCCGCGGGCGACGTCTCGATTCGGACCGGGATTCTGATTGCCACCGGACTGTGGCTCGTCGCCGCCTGTTTTGCACTCCCGGCCTGGACACCGCACGAACAGGCCGTCGTTCCTGCCGGCACTCGCTGATCGCGATGGCTCTGACACGCCGCCAGGAAATCGAAGCTCGAATGCGCGTCGGCGAGGTCACGCCGGCGGCGCTGGCCCGCGACCTCCGAGTTCCGATCAAGCTCGTCGTGGACGACATCGAGCACGTTCGCTGCTCGATTCGACCTCCCGAGCGATTCGTCGTTGCGCCCGCGCTCTGCGAGGAATGCGGCTTCGTCTTTCGCGACCGAGCACGCGTCGGAACTCCGTCACGCTGTCCAAGGTGCCGTTCAGAGTCGATCGCGTCCGCCCGTTTCCACATCGAGTAGACCGCTCGACGATCGAACTTGCTTTCAGACGCTTGCCCGACGGCGCACGCCTGCTATTCTGCGCGACGCACGAGGCGGGCGGCCTCGCGCGGAGACGCACCCATCGAAGCAACGACACCGAAGGTAGATCGTCCACGAGACCCCGTGTCCGTCACGCGCGCCGCGTGGTCCGTGAGTGCCGCCACGCTCGTCAGCCGCATTCTCGGCGTCGTTCGCGAAACGGTGATCGCAGGCTACTTCTCGACGTTCCAGACCGACGCTTTCTACACGGCCTTTCGCATTCCGAATCTCCTTCGAGATCTATTCGCGGAAGGCGCCATGAGCAGCGCGTTCGTTCCCGCCTTCACCGAGCGCATGCACCGCGACGGGCGCGAGTCCGCGTTTCGACTTGGCAGCTCGGTCCTGAACGCGCTCCTGGTCGTCCTTGGCGTGGTCACGGTTTTTCTCATGGTCGGAGCGCGGCCCCTCGTCTGGGCCCTCGCGTCCGGGTTTTCCAATCAACCCGGGAAGATCGAACTCACCGTCGAGCTCGCGCGGATCATGGCACCGTTTCTCTTGCTCGTCGCGCTTGCAGCCGCTCTGATGGGAATGCTGAACGCTTGCGGCAAGTTCTTCGTTCCAGCGTTGGCGCCCGCTCATTTCAACGTTGCAAGCGTGCTCTGCGGGCTCGTGCTCGCACCGCTGATGCCGGCCCTCGGATTGGAGCCGATCGTCTCGATGGCAATCGGGGCGCTCGTCGGGGCCGGTGCTCAGGTCTTCACGCAATGGCCGACTGTCAGGCGCGAGGGATTCCGATACTCGCCACGGCTCGATTGGAAGGACCCGGGCCTCATCAAGATCACGTGGCTCATGCTGCCGGCAACGTTCGGCCTCGCCGCCACACAGGTCAACATCCTCGTCGACAATCAGATCGCCTCCCACTACGGCGATGGACCCGTGTCTTGGCTCAACTACTCGTTTCGGTTGATGCAGCTCCCGATCGGCCTCTTCGGAGTCGCCGTTGCGACCGCAAACCTCGCCGCCGTCTCCCGTCACGCCGCCGCGAGGGATTTCGGCGCGCTCCGCGAGACGTTGAGTCGCTCCATTCGCCTCGCCGCGTTCGCAACGTTGCCGGCGACGGCGGGGTTGATCGCTCTTCGCACCCCGATCGTCCAAGTGCTCTTCGAGCACGGGAAATTCTTCCATGCGGCGGAAACGGCACAGACCGCAACCGCACTCCTTCTCTACTCCTTGGGGCTCTTCACTTACTCCGCAGTGAAGATCGTCGTTCCGACGTACTACGCGCTCGGCGACACGTGGACGCCAGTCTGGACGAGTGCGACGACCATCGCCATGAAGATCGCCCTCAACTTCGTGTTGATTGCTCCCGTCTTCGGCCTCACGTTCCAAGGACTGGCACTGGCGACGAGCGTCGCGGCCGCATTGAACTTCTCGCTTCTCATCGCTCGTCTTCACCGCCGGCTCGGCCCAGCTCCCGCCGGAACGACGACCGCGATTGCCCGCATTGCCGCGGCCGCCGCACTCATGGGCGTGGCGTGCGCCGCGATCGATGTCGCTCTCGAGGCCTTGTGGCCGGCAACCGCGTTTGCCGCGCGATCCTTGAAGCTCTTCGCTGCGATCGGCGCCGGCGTTGCGCTCTACGTCGCCATCGCCCGCGCACTTCGCGTATCCGAGCTCACGGAAATGATGGAGATCCTGCAGCGTCGCCGAATGACGGATCCGCGGAAATAGGCCGCGTGCGCGACCGCCAACGGGTAACGGCGGTGATGGCGAGAACCGCGTAAACAGGCAACCACTCCACGAGAAGATAGTAGGGATCCTCGCGCCAAACCTGTGACTCCTTCCATGCGGGCAGGGGGTGATACCCGAGGACCACCAGCGTCGCCAGCAAGAGTCCCGCAAGGTTCGGCTCGACGGCAAGAAAGGCGACAAGCGGCACCACGTACCACGGATGAACGATCGGCGACAGTGAGATCGCTGCGAAGTAAAGCACGAGCGCGAATCGAATCGGTTCCGTGCGTCGACGCCACATCCAGAATCCGATACCTGCCAGGACGAGCGCGCACAGTCCCTTCGCAATCGACAAGCTCGAGAGCAAGTGCGGGTTCTCCCAGATTCGCGGGGCGATCCACTGCACACGCAGAAGCCGTTCACGAAACGCATCGGCAACGGCCAACACGAATCGAAACAACGAGTCGTTCGCACGCCAACGGTCGGCGTACTCGCGCATGCCGACGAAGAGAGCGGTCCCGGCCGACGCGAACGGCACGAACGCGAGGGCACAAGTGACACAGCACGCGGCAAGTCCGGCTCCACGGATGCGACGCGCGAGCGCTGGAACGAACGCGATCGAGACGAGCTTCGTCGCGGCCGACAGCGCGAGCGCAACCCCCGATGCCATGCGACGCCCCTCGAGCAACACCGCTGCGAGGAATAGAGCGATCCACGCGGGCTCGACGTGCGCGTTGCCCGCAACTTCGACGATGACGAGCGGGCTCCACGCGTAGATCGCGGCCTGCACCGCGGGTCGCCCGCGCCGGCGCAAGAGGATCACGAGCAACATCGCCGCCGCGAGATCCCAACTCGTGAACAGCACCTTCATCGCGAGCACGCTCGGCGCGATGGTCGACGCTGCGCGGAACTGCAGTTGGAGGAACGGCGGGTAGCACGAAGGTATCTCGGGATGATTGATGCGCGCATGGAGCGCATCTCGGAGCGGCGCCAACTCGGGTGCAGCCGGCGCGAGCACGTAGGGATTGTGCCCGGCCGATTGCACTCGACCTTCCCAGACGTATCGATAGACGTCGTCGCTCAGGGTCGGCTCGCCGAATAAGAAGAACAGCCGAAGTAGGATGGCGACGCCGAAAACGAGAGCGACGTCGAGGCGGCCGGCGCGTGCAGGATAACGAGTCGTCACGTACGCCGCCGCGAGCCACGGGATGCTCGCGAACAGGAATGCTCGTGCGAATGGCGGGAATCCGGAGCCGAGGTCGGGCATTCGCGCGATCGTCAGCAAGAAGACCGCCTCCACCACGGCACATCCGACGAGCGCGAGCCGTGCCCGACTGAGCGAGGGGTCGCGCTCCATGGCGCGAAGGACGGTCAGCGGCGGCTCCGAGGCAAGGCGTTTGGCGCGAAGTATGGCTCTAGGAACGCGTCGTCCTCGAGTGCCCATCGGGTCGCGCGGCCCGCGGGAGCAGGCAGGCCCGGCGCCGGGACAGCGACCGGCTCGGGCGCCGTGGGCTCGACGCTGACGCCCGTTGCCGTGAACCAGCGTTCGAGGGCATCGAGCGCGCGCCGCACGAGAACCCCGTCGAGTGGTGCGACGTCGTCCGCGACGCGCATCAGTGCCGCCGCGACGCCAGCCTCATCGCCGGAATCGAGCCGAGCGAGAGCGTCGCGCGCGGCGGCGCTGCCCCTCGAATGCGAATTCGCGATGCTCGCGAGGGCCGCACGCGTCGACTCTCGAACGGACGGATCCGTCGCGGCGCGCTCGGCGATTCGACGAGCCGCTTCGGATCGACCCCGGAGTTCGCCCAACGCCGCCAACGTCTCGGGTAGGGCGCTGGGATTCAACGCTTCTTTCAGTTCGGAGCGAACGCGTCGCGCGTCATCGATCATCGAAGGCGCCGCCGGACGCCCCGCCAGCGCGGCGAGTTCGCGTCGTAGGCCGCGCGCCCCGGAGCCCGCCTCGGTCATCGCGTCGACCGCCGGCGAGAGGGACGCCTCGTGTGAGGTGTTCGGCTCCGCACTCGATGCGGACGGTAGCTCCAAAACGACGAGAACGGCAGCCGCGATCGCGGCCGCGCAAGGCAGCAGCAGCGCGCGAGCTTCGAACAACGAAACGACGGATGCAACTCGCGTCGTTCGCAGCCGGTCGACGCTTTCGGAAACGAGCCGCGCGCGCCGGGAATCCGCGTCCGAAAGCGCGTGCTTCGCCCACACGGCGCTGACGACGACGTCGCGTGCGTTGAGAGAGCGATCGAGCAGCGTCGCGGCTTCATCCTCGCCGGGGAGCCGCCGCATTCCCCACGCCGCGCCCACGAGTGTACCCACGAGCTGGAGAGCGAGGCGCGCGCCTGCGGCGATGGCGATCCCGAGGAACAGGTGCGCCAGCGAGCCCGCAGCCGAAGCGACCGCGCCCGCGAGCAGCCCGCGCCAAGCCCACGCCAGCGCCTCGTGCACTGCGACCGCGACGCGAACACGTACGAGCTTTCGGTCGAGCGCTTCGATCGCGTTCTTCGAGTTGGCCGCCAAGGCCGTCGACATCAGAGTTGCTCGCGCGAGAACACGACTTTCACCTTCGTCCCTTTCGGCGGCAGGTTCTCCGTGATCGGAAAGTGAATGTGGTCGTCCCGTCCATCGAGTCCTGGGTTGTCGAGGACGGCCTCCCCCTCGAAAGAATGCCAGACCGACGCCACGTCGCGAGTGACGTCGGGAACGAACGCCTCGCCACCGTTCGGATCGAGCCGAGCGAATCGACCGCCGAGATAGACCCATCCGTTCGGGTCGAGAGGCTTGCCGGTCTGCGAGTTTCGGATGCACTCTTCCGGCCGACGGCGCACCGTCTTCTCGCCGTCGGTCCATTCGATGTAGACGTAAACGCGCTGTCCCTGTGGCGTGTAGTACACGAGATCTTCTTCGATCGGCGTGCCGCCCGGCGGATTGTCGGCGGCCTTCGGCAACGCGACGGCGCCCCGGCCGGGCTTGTAACCGAGTGCAATCAGCGCAGCGTTCAATAAACTGGGACGGCATTCGAGAAGCAGCAGACTCTCGTGGGTCTTGCCGCCCTTGCAGACCATGAGCCACTCGACGAGAACTTGATTCTGGCAGATGATCCCGGTCGTCTCGATGCGACCCTCCTTTTCGAGGAGCGTGACACCGCCGGCTTGCAGTTCCTTCTTGAGGTCGTCGAGATTGTTCGACGCTCGCGTCTGGATGTCGGAGACGACCTTCTTCGTCGACGCGTCGTTTCTCATAGAAGACACGTCGTCGCGAAGCTCGGCGATTTGCTTGGACCAACGGGAATCCCAGTCGTCGAACGCCTCACCGAGCTCCTTCTGCTGCTTCTCGACCCGTTCCAGACGCGACGGCAGGTCGGAATCGCGCTTCGCGCTCGCGAGCGCGGCACTGACGGAATCGAACCGCTTCTCGATGTTCGTCAATCGCTCCTCGAGCTTGTCGACGCGCTCGACGCTCACGCCCGCAGGCTGAGGGCTGCAGGCCGCGAGCACCACGGGAAGTGCTCCCATCAAGAGTCCCGGAAGGCGAGCTCGAAGCACTGACGTCATCGGTGGTTCCTTTCCTCGTCACGGGGCACGTTACGAGGCTCGTGCTCGTGCCTGTGCTTTTCGGCTCGATTATAGCGAGGGCTCTCGGTGTAGACTCGATTCCTCGGTCGTCATGGCGCGTTTTCAACCAAGGAGTGACCACGATGGACAGCAGATCACGACGAGTCGGGCTTCTCGGGATCGCTCTCGGATGCGTTCTCGGGGCGATGTTCTTTCGGCGGGAGTCGCTCGCCGCTCAGCGCGGCGGCGGCTGGGAGTATCGGATCGTGACGACGTTTATCCCGAAACCGGTGCTCGAGAAATTCAATAAGGATCGGACTCAGATCTTCTCACACCCGAGTCTCGACGGATCCGGCGGAGAGGGTTGGGAATTGGTGGCGGTACTCGGCGATGCAGACAACTCCGAGTACCGCCAGTTTTTCTTCAAGCGGCCGAAGTAGGCTAGGCCTAGCTCGGCGTAGCAGCCGGGGCGGCGGGCTCGAGTGGTACCTCCACGAAGCTGAGCTTTCCGTCCTTCACGTCGACTTCGATGTGGCAGCCCTGCCGGAACTCGTTCCGCAGGATTGCCTCGGACAGCTCGTCCTCGACGTACTTCTCGATCGCACGCTTGATCGGACGTGCGCCGAAGTCGGGATTGAACCCCTTTTCGAGGAGCCAATCGCGAGCGTCGTCCTTGAGCACGATTTCGATCTTGCGCTCGGCGAGTCGCTTTCGAACGTTGTTCATTTCGAGGTCGACGATGCTGCGCACTTCTTCTCGCGACAGCGGCTTGAACACGATCACTTCGTCGAGGCGGTTGAGGAACTCGGGTCGGAAGTGCTTCTCGACCTCCTTGATGAGCCCGTCGCGCATCTTCTCGTACGTGACGTCCTCGGAAGCTCGACGGAATCCGAGGCTCGACTGATTCTTCACGATGTCGGCGCCGATGTTCGACGTCATGATGACGATGACGTTCTTGAAGTCGACGTGCCGGCCGAAGGAATCGGTCAATCGCCCTTCCTCCATGATCTGGAGGAGCATGTTGAAGACGTCCGGGTGCGCCTTCTCGATCTCGTCGAGCAGCACGACCGCGTACGGCCGGCGGCGGATCTTCTCCGTGAGCTGACCGCCTTCCTCGAAGCCCACGTAGCCCGGAGGCGCGCCGACGAGCCGAGACACGTTGTGCTTCTCCATGTACTCGGACATGTCGACCTGGATCAGCGCTTCCTCGTCGCCGAACATGAACTTGGCCAGCGACTTCGCCAGGTGCGTCTTTCCGACGCCCGTCGGGCCGAGGAAGATGAACGATCCCATCGGCCGGCGGGGATCCTTGAGGCCTGAACGGCTGCGGCGCACGGCCTTCGCGATCGCCCGAATCGCATCGTCCTGGCTGACGACCGATCGGTGCAGCTCCTCTTCCATCTTCAGGAGACGCTCCGCTTCGCCCTTCTCGAGTCGCGAGAGCGGAATACCGGTCATGCGCGATACCGTCTCGGCGATCACCTCGCCGTCGACGACGCCGTCGATCTCCTTGCAGCTCTCACGCCACGCGCGCTGCGTTGCTTCCTTCTTTTTCTTCAGCCGGTAAGCGGAGTCGCGAAGCGAGGCCGCTCGCTCGAAGTCCTGGTTCGCGACCGACTCGTCCTTTTCCTTCTCGAGCTTGCGGATCTCGTCGTCGAGTTCCTTGAGATCCGGAGGTTGAGTCATCGCCTTGAGGCGCACGCGCGAGCCGGCCTCGTCCATGACGTCGATTGCCTTGTCCGGGAGGAAGCGGCCCGTGATGTAGCGTGTCGACAGCTCGACCGACGCTTCGAGCGCCTCATCGGTGATGCGCACGCGGTGGTGCGCTTCATACTTGTCGCGCAGTCCCTTGAGGATCTCGAGCGCTTCTTCCTTGCTCGGCGGCTCGACGATGATCGTCTGGAATCGACGCTCGAGCGCGCCGTCCTTCTCGATGTACTTGCGGAACTCGTCGAGCGTCGTCGCGCCGATGCACTGAACTTCGCCGCGCGCGAGGGCTGGCTTCAGCACGTTCGAGGCATCGATCGCACCCTCGGCGCCGCCCGCGCCGACGAGTGTGTGCAGCTCGTCGATGAAGAGGATCACGTTCTTCGCGCGGCGCACCTCGGTCATGACGGCTTTGATCCGTTCCTCGAACTGACCGCGGTACTTCGTTCCCGCGACCATCATCGCGAGGTCGAGGACGACGATCCGCTTCTCGCGCAGCAACTCGGGGACGTTGCCGCGAACGATGTCCTGCGCGAGTCCTTCGACGATGGCCGTCTTTCCGACGCCCGCTTCACCGAGCAGAACGGGGTTGTTCTTCGTTCGACGCGACAGGATCTGGATGACGCGCTCGATCTCGCCCTTGCGACCGATGACCGGATCGAGCTTCTGCTCGCGGGCCAGCTCGGTGAGGTCGCGGCCGAATGCATCCAGCGCCGGAGTCTTCGACTTCGCCGGCACGCCGCCGGCCTCTTTTTCCTCGCCCGGCTCCGGCGGCGTCTCGGCGCCGAGGAACTCGAGGACTTCCTCGCGCACGTCCTCGAGCTTGATGCCGAGATTCATGAGCACCTGCGCGGCGATGCCGTCGTTCTCGCGGATGAGTCCGAGCAGCAGATGCTCCGTTCCGATGTAGTTGTGGCCGAGGTTGCTCGCTTCTTCGAGCGACAACTCGAGCACCTTCTTCGCTCGTGGCGTGAAGGGGAGCTGGCCCATGGTGACCATGTTCGGCCCCGTCTTCACGATCTTCTCGATCTCGAGGCGGATCTTCTTCAGATCCACGTTCATGTTCTTGAGCACGTTCGCCGCCACGCCGCTCCCCTCCTTGACGAGGCCGAGGAGGACGTGCTCGGTTCCAATGTACTCGTGGTTGAAGCGCTGGGCTTCCTGTCGGGCCAAGCCCATCACTTTTCGCGCGCGATCCGTGAAGCGGTCGAACATTCGAATACCCTCCGGAGTCCCGTTCGTTTTCGATCCCGATGCTGCCGCTCACCCGCTCGGCGGCAGCTTCGCCTTCTGGGTTCTCACGTCCCTTTCGTCGTCGATGCCGAGGCTGCGGCTGACCGCCCGACGCTCGGCCTACTCTTCATTGGGTGGATGTGGCAACCGGTTGATCACTTCTCGTCGCACCTGTTCGAGCGTCAAGCCGCGATTCTTGAGCGCGCGCGCGGCCACGCCTTCCGATTCGCGAAGCAGGCCCAGGAGCAAGTGCTCTGTGCCGACGTAGCCATGCTTCATGCTCGCGGCCTCCTCGAGTGCCATCTCCAGCGCATGCTTTGCCTCGGTCGTGATCGGCGGCTGGCCCTGCGTCTTCGCGCTGGGCTGGGCTTTTCCCATCGGCGGCGCCGCGAGCTTCTCGACGTCCCCGACGATTCCCGAAAGATCGCCGAGCAGTCCCTTCAACGTAGCATTGCCGAGACCACTCGACTCTCTGAGGACGCCGAGGAGCACGTGCTCGGGACCGACATAGCCCGTTCCGAGACGGATCGCTTCCTCGCGCGCCACGCCCATGGCCCGCTTGGCTCGGTCTGTGAAGCGGTCGAACATGGAATTCATTTCGTCTCTAGGCGGCTTCGAATGAAGTTCGCCCTCGCAATGTCCCGGTCCTTGTCCTTCATGATCTTGCCCGTCGATTTCTGCAAGTGCCCAGGCTGCGTGAAGATGAACAATTCGTTCACCACGGACATGTCGAGAGAATTCAGGAGGCCGAGATTCACCCCCATGCGTACCAACGACAGGTGCTCGATGGTCTCATCGGACGAGATCTGACGCGCGTTCTTGAGCTGTCCGTAGGCCCGCCAGACGCGGTCTTCGAGGCGCCCTTTGTCGTCCTTCGTCAACTCGTCGCGCACGCGACGCTCGTACTCGATGATTTTCGGCACGATTCCGCGGAACTCGCGCACGAGGTCCGTTTCCGCCACCCCGAGGGTGACTTGGTTCGATATCTGATAGAAGTCGCCGGACGCCTGCGTTCCTTCGCCAAACAGCCCCCGCACCGAGAGGTTCACCTTCGCAACGGCGTGGTACACCTTCTCGATCTGCTTCGTGAGCACGAGCGCGGGCAGATGAAGCATCACAGACACTCGCATCCCGGTGCCGACGTTCGTCGGGCAGGACGTCAGATAGCCGAACTGAGACGAGAACGAATATCGAATCCCCTTCTCGAGGAGGTTGTCGATCTGGTCGATCTCGTTCCAGGTGTCTTCGACTTGGAATCCCGAGCGAATGACCTGGAGGCGGAGGTGGTCCTCCTCGTTGGTCATGATGCAGACCATTTCCTGTTCGGAGAACGCAACGCCGCGATCACCCTCTGTATTCATGTGCTCGCGACTGATGAGATGCCTTTCCACGAGCAGTAGGCGATCGACTGGATCCAGGTCCTTGAGGTTCAGATAGAGCATTCGGCGCGGAAACGACGTCTCGAGGATTCGGTCGCGCAGGAGCGACTCCAACTCGGTGCGCTTCTCGGGCGTGAGCTGCGGGATGAACGGAAAGCCTTCGACGTTTCGCGCAAGCCGCACCCGGCTTGAGATGACGATGTCGGACTCGGGCCCCGCACCGCGGAGCCATTCTCCCGCAGTCTTGTGCAGCTCCGAGATTCCCATGTCTATGACTTCTTCTCGCCTTCGAGCTCGCGCAGCTGGTCCCGGATCTTCGCCGCCTCCTCGTATGCTTCGCGCTTGACGACCTTCTGCAGCTCGTCCTTGAGACGCTGGATCTTCTTCTCGCGAGCGAGGTCGTGACCCGCGTGCGTCGGTACCTTTCCTTCGTGGCGAGTCTTGCCGTGGATTTTCTCGAGGAGCGGAACGAGGCCTTTGCGAAAGAGCGTGTAATCGTTGCCGCAACCGAGCCGACCTCGAGTACGAAACTCCGAGTAGCTGAGGCCGCAGACGGGACAACGCCGCTCGAACAACTCGCGCAGCTCTTGATCCGTGTTCGTGGGGACGACGACCAGCGCAGCGGACGGCGGCGGCTTCAGCGACACATCACCGGTTTTCGCGCACTCGTCGCACAAGTGCACGGTCGTCATCTTGTTGTCGACGACCTCGGTCCGTCGCAGGGTCGCCGGTCGCTGGTGGCAGGATTCGCAATCCATGGTCGTGTGAGTGAACGTGAACCCAGTCACGCCCCAAACTTGCCTGTGATCGAGCCGGGCACACGAGTGAAGCGGTTATATAGCAAATCGCAAAATCTCTCACCAAGGCGAATTTCAAGCCCTTGGTGCATAGACGCATGCGACGAATGACCTCGTTCGGAACACGAGGCGCTTCTTCATTCTATCGGCGGATTTTCGATCGTTCCTGAGTGAGATGGGCCACCGAATGCGAGAGGCGTCGACGCGTTCGACTCGCGATCTCACTCGAGCGAATGCGGCGCGGCAATCGATTCGATGCCATCCGAGTCGATCAGCGAAGCTCCTCCACGCGCCGCCGGAAGCGATCGCCGCGCTCCTCGAAATTCACGAACTGGTCGAAGCTCGCGAATCCGGGCGAAAGGAGGACGAGGTCTCCGGGCGACGAAAGCGAGTGGGCGACGTCGACCGCCTCCTCGATGGACGCGACGCGACGGATGTCGGGCAGCGACACACCCGGCGCCGCGGCAATGGCGTCGTGGAGTCGATGGGCAGTGGCCCCGAGGAGGATTGTCGTCCTTACGCGCCGGCGAATCGCGGCCGCAAATTTCTCGATCGGAAGCTTCTTGTCGTAGCCTCCAGCGATGAGAACGATCGGCTCGGTGAACGCCTCCAGCGCGGCGATCGTCGATTCGGGATTCGTTGCGATCGAGTCGTTCAAGTAGCGAACGCCGCGAAGCTCTCGAACGCACTCGAGCCGGTGCGGAACGCCGGCGAACGACGCGATTGCGCGTGCGGCCGCTGCCGGCTCGACGCCGCGACGAAGCGCCGGCCCGAGCGCCGCGCAGACGTTTGCGACGTTGAAGCCGCCGGGAAGCCGCACGTCTTTCACGTCGGCGACCGGAGTCTCGAGCCCGACGACGGTCGAAACGATGCGGCAATCACGCACGAAGACGCCGCGCTCCACCGGTTCGCGGATGCTGAACTCGTATACCGAGCCAGGGCAGTCCTTCCGCCACGCTCGAACGGCCGGGTCGTCGCGATTCAAGAACGCGGCGTCGCTCGCTCGTTGGTGCGCGACGATCTGCTTCTTCGCCGCGGCGTACGCCTCCATCGAGCCGTGGCGGTCGAGGTGGTTGGCCGTCAGCGTCGTGACCACCGCGGATTCGGGACTCGTCGCGAGGTCTCCGAGGTACTCGAGCTGGAACGACGAGAGCTCGAGCACGACGACATCGTCGGGCGCAACCTCGTCGACGCGATCGAGGAGCGAACCGCCGATGTTCCCGCCGACGTACGTACGGAATCCCCCTTCACGGAACATCGCGCCGAGCAGCGCCGTGGTCGTCGTCTTTCCGTTCGATCCCGTGACGCCGATCGGACGCGCGCGACAAAATCGAAAGAGCAGGCCGATCTCCGTTTCAACGGGCACGGACGCGGCGCGCGCAGCCGCCAGGAACGGGCTCTCCCGCGGGACGCCGGGACTCGAGACCACGAGATCGGTGGACGTGAAATCCTCGACTCGGTGTTCACCGAGGCGCCACTCGATCGGCACGCCCGCGAGCGCTTCGACCGACCGCGCGAGCACGTTGCGGTCTCGCAGATCGGTGACCGTGACGCGTGCGCCGCGCGCCGCGAGAAAACGCGCGACGCCGACGCCTCCGCCGAAGAGCCCGAGGCCAACGACCGTCGCGCGCCTTCCGCGGAGCGCGATGGGACCCAGGGGTGCCTTCACGGCTTCGGCCGAATGCGATCGCGAAGCGCCCGAGCGCGATCGACTGCATGGTCGACGTCGGCTTGTCCGAACGCGCGCCGCTCGTCCGTCTGAAGCGTCGCCGCCACTTCGTGTCGATCCGTCAGCGTCGCCGGAACGAGGCACTCGAAGACGAAATCAAGCGGGAAGATCTGATACAGCGGCTCCCTCACCGCTTCGCGCACGCGCAGATCGTGGAATCCGTCCTTCCGGAAGACGATCTCGCGCGTGCCGTAGTAGGTGAATGGAATCTCGACGGGGGTCGTACCGATCCGCCGCCCCTCGAGGAAGACGCTCGCCCCGGGCGGGTCGCTTCGAATGAACATCTTTCGCTCGACGCACGACGTCGTGAGCGACGCGAGGAGCACGGCGAACACGAAAACGACTGGCGGAGAGGGCGGGATTCGAACCCGCGGAACAGGAAATATCCCGTTCAACAGATTAGCAATCTGCCGCATTCGGCCACTCTGCCACCTCTCCGGGCCCCCGAATGGGCCGGCGGATTATCGATAGGTCTCGGCATCGAATCAAGGAATTCCATCGGGGTCGCCCACCTTTTGTTTTCCGACGCGACGCTCGAGTGATCGGCAACCCCTGTTGATATGATCCGCGCGCCATGGGGAATCGACCGACACCCCGCACGTTTCTCATCCCGATCGTCGTCGTCGTCGTTGCCGGGCTCGCCGTCTGGATCGGGCTCGGTTTGAGGTCCGCTCCCGAGTCGTCGCTCGACCTCGTCGGATTCATCGACGGCGATCTCGTGCGGCTCGCCGCGAAGGTCGCCGGTCGCGTCGACAAGGTGCCCGTGCAGGACGGCTCGGTCGTGAACGCAGGCGACGTCGTCGCCGCGCTCGAGCGCGAAGACTTCCAGGTTCGCGTCGACCAGGCGGAAGCGTCCCTCGCGACGGCGCGGGCGCGCGTCGTCCAAGCCGAGCGCTCGCTCGCGCACGACGCGTCGCTGTCGGAAGCGCAGATCGGGCAAGCGAAGGCTTCGCTCGAGATGGAGCGGGAGCAGGTCCGGCAAGTGACCGAGACTGCCGAGCTCGCGAAAAAAGAGTACGACCGCGCCGCGCAACTCCTGAAGACCGGCGTCGGCACGCAACAAGAGTTCGACCGTCGCGAGTCCGACTTGCAGACCGCGCAGTCGGCACTCCTCGAGGAGCAGTCCCGCGTGCGCGAGCGGGAGTCCGCGCTGCGCGTTGCCGAGACGACCCGGGACATCGTCAAAATGCGCGAGGCGGAGGCCGAAACGGCGAAGCGGCTCGTGCGCGAGGCCGAGGTCGCGGTCGAGCAGGCTCGATTGGATCTTCGAAACTCCGTCACGCTCGCACCGATTCCCGGAACGATCCTCGTGCGCCAGACGCTTCCCGGAGAGATCGTTCAAGTCGGAACTCCGATCGCAACGCTCGTGGACCTCGATCGGCTGTGGGTCGCCGTCGACGTCGAGGAGAGCTACGTCTCCCGAATCGCGCTCGGCGACGAGGTCCAGGTGCAGCTTCCGTCCGATCCCGACCACGGACGCGCGGGCAAGATCACGCTCATCGCTCAGCAGTCTGACTTCGCCACTCAAAAGGACATCGGGCGCAATAAGGTCGACGTGAAGACGTTTCGCTTGAAGGTCGCCATCGACAACGCGGATCGCACGTTCAAGCTCGGAATGACGGCGCGCGTTCGATTGGCACTTCGCGATCTCGGGGCAAAGAACTCGTAATGGTTGCGATCGAGGCCGATCGGCTCTCGAAGCGCTTCGGCAGCCTCCAAGCGCTTTCGGATCTGTCGTTCGGCGTCCAAGAAGGCGAGATCTTCGGGCTCCTCGGTCCGAACGGCGCGGGCAAGTCGACCGCGATCCGCATCCTGACGACGCTGCTCGACCCGACGGGCGGCCGCGCGACGGTCTCCGGATTCGACGTCGTGCGCGAAGCCCAGAAAGTCCGGAACGCCATCGGCGTGATCCCTCAGGCGATGACGCTGGACCTCGAGCTGACGGCCGCCGAAAACCTCGACATCCACGGCGGCTTCTACGGAATGCGCCGAGCCGACCGCCGCGCGGTGATCCCGGGGCTCCTCGAGATGGTCGAGCTCAGCGACCGCGCCGGCGATCTCGCGGGCACGTTCTCGGGTGGCATGAAGCGGCGCCTCGAGATCGCGCGCGGCCTCGTGCATCGCCCGAGCGTCCTCTTCCTCGACGAGCCGACGACGGGCCTCGATCCCGCGTCGCGCCGCAAGGTGTGGGAGATCCTCGAGCGCCTGCGCGGCGAGAACAAGATGACCGTCCTCCTCACGACGCACTACATGGACGAGGCCGATCAGATCTGCGAACAGATCGCCATCGTCGATCAAGGCAAGCTCGTCGTCATCGGCACGCCCGAGGCGCTGAAGTCGCAGGTGCCGGGCAAGGACACGGTCTCCGTCACGTTCTCGGCGGCGCACGACGAGCTGGAGGCGGCGCTTCGCGCGCTGCCGGGCGTGCTCGACTGCGCGGGCCGCGAGGACGGATTTCGGTTGCGCGTCGAGGACGGAGCTTCCGCGGTGCCGGGCGTGTACGCGGTCGCAGCCAAGCTCGGGCTCACGGTCCGTGGGATCGCGGTCGAGACGCGCACGCTCGACGACGTCTTCATCCACTTCACGGGGAAGACCCTTCGCGACGACGCGACCGGATCGATGCGCTACAACGTCGATCACATTTGGGGCAAGCGATGATCGGCCCGATCCTCGCCCTCGTCCGGCGCGACCTTATCAAGTTCCGCCGCATGCCGATCATCGCGTTCATGTCGGTCGCGATGCCCGTCGCGCAGCTCCTCGTGATGGGAAACGCGATCGGCGGCAAGTTCCGGAACATCCCCGCGGCCGTCGTCGACGAGGACAAGGGCGAGGCCGCGATCGAGGTTCGCTCGCAGCTCCAGGCGATGCTGGCCGGCGGTCACGAGGTCGAACCCGTCTTCTATCCGGATCGCGCGTCCGCCGTCGAAGCGCTGCGCACGGGCCGCGTCCGCGGGGTGCTGATCATCCCGCCGCACTACTCGCGCGATCTCGCGATGGGCGCGCCGGCCGAGCTGGGGTTCGTCGTCGACAACACGGACAACTTCTCCGCGGCCGCGATGGATCTGGTCGTCTCGCGTCTCGTCGCCGCGCGCGGGAAAAGCCGAGAGCCGCCCGCCGTCGAGGCGTCCACGGGTGCCGCGAAGGTGAACCTCTATCCGTACTTCGAGTACGTGCAGTACCTGCTTCCCGGCACGATCGTGATGTCGATCTTCATTTCCGCGATGATCGGCGGCGGCATCATCTTCATCGACGACAAGTCGCGCGGCATCCACGAGGGCTATCTCGTGACGCCGCTCACGAAGTTCCAGATCCTCGTCGGCTTCACGCTGTCCGGAACGGTGAAGGCGATCTTCTCGGGAGTGTTCGTGGGGATCTGCGGCGCGCTGGCCTCGAAGACGTACTCGCTTTTCGACGCTCGCATCTTTTTCCCGTTCGTGCTCACGTGCGGGATCACGTCGCTGTGCCTCATCGGTTTCATGTTCCTGCTGATGGCGCGCATCTCGAATCCGCTGGTGCCGCGCGCGCTCTTCGGAATCTTGAACGTGATCCTGTTCTTCCCGAGCGGTGCCGTGTATCCCATCGAGTCGTTTCCCGCGTGGCTTCGCGCGATCTCCGTCGTGAACCCCGAGACCTACGCCGTGCACGCGATGAAGTCGCTGCTCTTGCGCGAGACCGGCTTCGGCCCGATCGCGTTCGACCTCGCGTACCTCTCGGTGTTCACGGCCGTCGTGCTGTTCCTCGCGACGCTGGTCTTCAAACGAAAGCTCTGACGATGTTCGACCGATTCACCGATC
Organism: Planctomycetota bacterium; assembly: GCA_016178505.1. GTDB lineage: Bacteria > Planctomycetota > JACOTG01 > JACOTG01 > JACOTG01 > JACOTG01. The sequence goes on along the minus strand of JACOTG010000169.1, from coordinate 21,511 downwards.
GCGCGCGCAAGGTGATGGGACTCGCACGTCAGGAGGCCCAGCGCTGGAACCACGAGTACATCGGAACCGAGCACATCCTCCTCGGAGTACTGAAGCTCGACAGCGGGGGCGCCGTCGATGTTCTCGATCGACTGCGCGTCGACCGATCGCTTCTCGTCGCAGAAACTCGGCGCCGCATGAAGACGGGTCCCAACATGGTGACGATGGGCCAACTGCCGTTCACACCGCGAGGGAAAACGGTCTTGGAATTGTCACTCGACGAGGCGTCGATCCTCGGCCACAACTACATCGGGTCGGAGCACATCCTCCTTGGGCTCATTCGCTGCGCGGGGATTGCGGGAGAGGTCTTCAAGGAGGCGAATGTGACGATCGACGCCGCGCGAGCCGCTGTCTCGCGTGACCCGGGCGCCCCCTCGGAGGACGTCGTACCGACGCCACATGGCCGATATCAGATCGCGCCGACGGTGACCGCCACGCCACGATCGAGGCCTGAACGAGCGTCGCACCGCGAGTCCACGACAATCACTGCGGCCGACCGCGGGCTGCGATTGTCGATGCGCGTCGGCGCGATCTACGACGTCGTGCTCGCGATCGTGATGCTGACGGCGCTGCCGCTCCTGAGTCGGCTGCTCGCGATCCCGATGCCCGCCGATCCCCTCTTCGTGCGATTCAACGCGCTCCTCCTCGTCGGCGTCGCGCTCTTCTACTGGCTCGGGGCGAGCGCGCCGTCGTGCCTGCGCTTCGCGGCGGGCACGATCGCGTTTCGCGCGGGCGGCGGGATCTTCGTCGCGCTGCAAGTTCCGCTCGCACACGCTCCGCTCGCATTCCTCCTCGTCGGCGCCGCGGACCTCGCGTTCGCGACGTGGACGTGGGCCGAGCTCCGCTTCCGCGTGCACGTCCGCTTCTGGCCCCTTCTCCTCAGTGGCGATGTGCGCGAGCTGCCGTAGCCGTCGAAACGGGAGCTGGCGGAGGGAGAGGGATTCGAACCCCCGGACCTTGCGGTCACCGGTTTTCAAAACCGGCGCATTAGACCACTCTGCCATCCCTCCGCTCGAGGCGACGGGCGTGATCGCGCGCGATTCTCGCAACGGCCGGCGCGAGCGACAAGCCCCGCGGGGCCACGCCGGGCTTGTGGTAGACTCGATGCCCACCATGAATACACCCGATCCCATCCTCGTCGAGGTCTGTCGCGACGGCCTCGTCGAGTCCGTTCACCGCGGACGACTCGTCATCCACACCGGCGTCCAGACTCGTCGCATGCTGGGTGAGGTCACGCGACCCGTCTTCGTGCGGTCGTCCGCGAAGCCGTTCCAAGCAGCAGCGGTCGTCGCCTCGGGCGCCGCGGACGCGTTCGGGTTCACCGACGCCGAGATCGCGCTCATCGCCGCGTCCCATTCGGGTGAGCCCGAGCACGTCGAGCTCGCTCGGTCCATTCTCGGGAAGGCCGGCGTGCCGATCGACGCCATGCTTTGCGGCGCTCACTCGCCATTGAACGAAACCGCGGCCGCGGCGCTCGTTCGCGCCGGCGAGAAGCCGACCGCGCTCCACAACAACTGCTCGGGAAAGCACGCGGGGATGCTCGCCCTGGCGAAGCACCTCGGCGCGCCGCTGGCGGACTACGTGAACCCCTCGCATCCCGCGCAAGCACGCATCCTCGATACGATCGCTCGTTGCGCCGGCGTGCCGCGAAGCTCTCTCGTCGTGGCGATCGACGGATGCAGCGCACCGGCTCCCGCGATGCCGCTGGTCGCCCTCGCGCGCGCGTTCGCGATGCTGGCCGATCCCACGCGGCTGCCGCCCGAGTTGCAAGAGCCCGTTCGCCGCGTGGCGGACGCCATGTCCGCACACCCGCGTCTCTACGCCGGCACGGGCCGATTCGACACGCTCGTCGGTGAAGCGACCGGCGGCCGCGTGATCGCGAAGGGCGGGGCCGAAGGCGTGCTGGGGATCGCGATCCTCCCGCTCGGCATCGGCGTCGCGATGAAAGCAATGGACGGCAACTGGCGCGGGGTCTACGCGCCCGCCGCTGCGATCCTTCGTGAGTACGGAATTCTCGACGAATCGGAATCCCACCGCCTCGATCGTCACGTGCAGCCGATCATCCGAAACCACGCGCACATCGAGGTCGGAACCGTTCGCGTACCCAAAGGCGTCCTCGACCCGGCTGCGACCGCGGCCGCCACGAAGGCGTGAAGCGAGTCCGCACTCTTCCTCGGCTCGCTCCTCGGCCATCGGACGCGCACAAGGGAGACTTCGGCAAGGTGTTGGTCGTCGGCACTTCACCCGGACTCGTCGGCGCGGGGTGTCTCGCCGCGAACGCGGCGCTCCGATCGGGCGCCGGCCTCGTCACGCTCGGCACGCCGCGGTCGATTTGGCCCATCGCGGCGGCGAAACTCACCGCGGCCATGACGCTGCCGCTCCCGGAGACGTCGGACGGCGCACTCGGTCCGCAGGCACGCGAAGCGATTCTCTCGTTCCTCGCGGACGCGGACGTGCTCGCGCTCGGTCTCGGATCCGCGCACGGCCGCAAGACCGATTCGCCGCCCCTCGTCCTCACGCCGCATCCGGGAGAGATGGCGAGACTCGCCGGAATCGCCACGGCCAAAGTCACCGCGGATCGCGAAGGCGTCGCCTCGGCAACGGCGAAGGAATGGAACGCGGTCGTCGTCCTCAAAGGTCACCGCACGGTCGTCACCGACGGCGATCGCGTGTTCGTGAACCACACGGGCAACCCCGGCATGGCAACGGGCGGGACCGGCGACGTCCTCACCGGGGTCGTCGCCGCGCTTCTCGGGCAGCGGCTCCTCGGGCTCGATGCGTTCCAGGCCGCGGCCATCGCGGTTCGCGTGCACGGACGCGCGGGCGATCTCGCGAAGATCGATCGCGGCGAGATCTCGATGACAGCGGAAGACCTGCTCGATCATCTGCATTTGGCGTTTCGAATCGAATTGTCTTTCAGGTCGGCGGGCCTTCGAGGCCGATCGTGATGTGCCCGTGAATACTCTCCTTCGATCGCTCCTCATCGCCGCGTTCGTCGCGCCGTGCGCGACGGCTCAAGACACGCCGCCGTTGACACCCGCCGATCGCCCGGCGGCGCGCGTCGCCGAGATCGCGAAGGACGCCGCGCTGCGCCTGACTCGAGGCGGCACCGATCGCGACCGCGCGATCGGCCGACGCGAGCTCGTCGGGCTCGGCACGTCCGCCATTCCGACGGTCGAGATTCTTGCTCGCGACGCGCGCGCCGCGGTTCGTCGCGAAGCCATCGCCATCCGAGGTGAAATCGCGGACCCGGGCGCCGTGCCGCGACTCGCGGGAGCGCTCGGCGATCGCGATTGGAGCGTGCGCGTCGCGGCAGCCGTCGCGCTCGGTCGTCTTCCGGAGGCCCCGCCTTCGGACCCGCTCGTCGCCGCATTGCACGATCCCATCTGGGCCGTGCGCGCCGCGGTCGCGTGGTCGTTGCGAACGGCGGCCCCGGAGCGCGCCGTCGAATCGCTGGCGATAGCGCGTCGCGACGACTCGGACCGCGACGTTCGCGACGCGGCGTTCGAATCGCTGCGGGCGATCTCCAGTCCGCTCGCGGCTGCGGCGCTCGCGTCGGCGTTTTCTTCCTTAGACGACGAGCAGAAAGTGCAAGCGCTGCGAGCGATCACCGCGTGCGGGGATTCATCGACGATACCCTTTCTGAATAGCGTGCTCGGTGAACCCCACCGGCTGCTCCGATTCCTCGCATTGCGGCGACTCGTCGACCTCGGAGATCGCTCGGGACTCGCCGAAGTCGATACTCTCGCGGACCTTCTCGATGCCGTTTCGGAGCCCGGGAGCCCGACCGAGGAGCGTCGCGTCGCGTCGAGCACGTTGATTTCGATCGGCACTCGGGTCCGCGATCCCATTCTTGCGCGCCTGCGCTTGGGCGCAGGCGATCGCGACTTCCAAACCGAGCCGCTCCTGGCCATCCTCGGCTCGGTCTCTGGCGACGACTGGATCGACGTGCTGACGGCGCTCCCCTCGGAAAGCGACCTCGCGTTCCTCCGGCCGGCCATTTATCGCCGTCTCGGAAATGCGCAGGAACGAGCGGCGCTCCCCTTCCTCGTCGCCGAGTCGAAGGCATCGCGCAACGACGTCGAGCGACGCGCACTCGTCGAGGCCCTGTGCCGGTTCGACGATCCGGCCATCCGCGCGCCGCTCGTCGCGGCACTCGGCGATGCAGTACCGGAGATCGCACTTCGCGCCGCGGAGCGACTCCTCGAGTTCGGCGACCCGGTGCTCGTGCGCGAAGTCGGGCACGCCATCGCCAAAATGCGCGACCCGGCACTCGTCTGTCGCGCGCTCGGCCTCTTCACGACCGTCACGACTCCCGAAGCCGTGACGATTCTCCTGCCATTCCTCGACGGACCCGACGGCGCGGTTCGCGAGGCCGCTCTCGGTGCGCTGTCGCCGGCTCGCGGTGACTCGACGGTGGCACCGTTGCTTCGGACGTACCGCGGCTTCCTCGTCCACGACAGCGATCTCCGCGTTCGAAAGTCGATCGTGAACAACCTCGGCATCCTGGGCGGTCCGGAGGCTGTCGCCATGCTCCTGAAGGTGCTGCGGTACGAATTCGAGCCGGTCGAGGTGCGACACACCGCGCTCCAGCGACTCGCGGTGCTCCACCCCGACGGATTCGAAGAGGAACTGATCGCGCTCCTTTCCGACGTCGACGAGGCGCTCGAGATTCGCGTTTCCGCGGCGCGTGCGCTCGGCCCCATCTTGGCGAGTGATCGCTTGTCGATGACTCCGGCGCGCGCCGGTTCGCTCGAGCGCCTGCTTCGCTCGACGATCGCGGAGGGTGACGATCTCGCTGTCGCCACGCTCGACGCGCTGCGCGAGGCGAAGTCGGCGCCATTCGTGCGGCTCGCAGCGGAGACCGCGGCAAACCGATCGTTCCACGACGACCTTCGCGAGCTCGCGCTCGAGGCGCTCGGCTCGATGCGCACGCCCGACGCCGCGCAGGCGCTTCGCAGCTTTCTGAGTGCTCCCGGCGTGGCGCGAACCGAACCGCTCCGGCTCGCGGCGATTCGCGCGCTCGGCGAACGCGCCGATGCGTCCGCCGCGGATCTCTTGCAAGACGAGCTGCACCGGGCCGAGGCGGACGTGCTCGACGGACTGCGGCAGAATGGATCCATAGCCTCAGCGGACGACGCCGAGTCGCGAGTCCGCGAGTGCCTTCGCGCACTCGCACGCATCGCGCCCGAGAAGGGATCGGCCGAAGCCGCGCGATCGCTCCTGGCTCGCGAAACGCTGCCGGAAGCGGCGGACCCGGACCCGGCGCGATTCGCGAGGGACGTCGCGGCGGCACTCCGAGTCGCGCGCGGATCGCTGCCCGAGGCATCGGTGGTCGCTCCTCTTCGAGAGGCAGTGAGCGAAGCGAAGGCGGACGGCAGCTTGTATCGCGTATCCGAAGACGCGCTCGTCGCCGTCGCACGCGAGATGGAAAAGGCAGGCATCGGATCGGCGGCCTCACTGTTCGCGAGGCTCGTCCTCGAAACGAGCCCGGCGTTTTCGCGAAACGACATCGACTCGGCGCAAGCGCTCGGCCTGATGAGGCAGCACGAGGGACGCTACGCCGAAGCCGCGCGCGCCTACGAGCTGGCTTTTCGCATCGCGCACTCCGAAGGATATCTCGTCGACGACGCGAATCGCGACGAGGGTTCCGATCCGCGACAAGCGCTGAAAGCGGCTCCGTTCCTCCTTCGCGGGCTGGACCATTTCCGCGAAGGCGAGGCGGACGCCGCGCTCGACGATTTCACGCGCGCGCTGTTCGTCGGCGCCGACGATTGGGGCGTGCACGTTTCGTGTGCGCGCGACCTCCTCGACGAGGGTCAGTTCTTGGACCTTGCGCTCGACGCCGCTCGTCGGGCCAACGAGCTGTCGCCGGGAAACGCTGAGGTGATGTGGACCCTCGCGGATGCGCAAGAGCGAACCGGCGCTCTCGACACGGCAAGCGCCACGCTTCGCCGGCTGCTCCTCGACGCGCCCGTCACGCAGCACGAGAAGGCGCGCACCCTCTTGAGGCTCGCGTCGGTCTACGTCGCGCTCGGTCGCAAGCCGGATGCGCTCGCGACCCTCGACCGCGCGCTCAGCCTCGACCACTCGCTCCGTCCGGAGATCGAAGCGTCTCCCGATTTCGTCGACCTGCGTCGCGACCTCCCGCCCCCGAAGAAGTGACGTCGCGGGAGTCGGACGGGCGAGATGTCGCCCACGTTCCGGAACGTCCTCGATACCAGGATCCAGCGATTCGACGATTCAATGATCGCGCCGGCGACAATCCGTGATTGCTTGACCCGCAGTTCCGAGCACGGATAGCCTAAGCGCCCGAATGTCCGGACTAGCGAGACTCGTCCTCGTCGCGGTCGTCGTCGTCGCCGCGCTCTTCGCGCTGCACGTGCAAGTGAACCTCGGCGGCTGGTCGAGCTTCGTGACGCGCGTCGCTCGCGGCAATCACGCTCGCGGCGAGCTGGTCGTCGGCTTCCTTCCGGTCACGTGCCACTTGACCTGTCCCGTCACCAACTGGGTGACCTCGCACTCCGAGCGGGGATCGCTCTTTCGTTCCAAGAAGTACACCGAGTTCGCCACGATCGCCGAGGAGTTGCGCCAGGGAAAGCTGCAGGCGACGTTCATCCTCGCCCCGCTCGCGATGGCGCTGCGGCGCGAGGGAGCGCCGATCCGAATCGTCTACCTCGGTCATCGAGACGGAACGACGCTCGTCGTCCATCGCGACTCGGACATTCGGCGATTCGAAGATCTCGAGGGCCGCACCGTGGCGATCCCTCACAACTATTCGAATCAGCGCATCCTCCTCGCGCGCGAGATCGAGAAGCGCTCCATGGATCCAACCGCCCTGAAGCTCGTCGTCTATCCGCCGCCGGAAATGCCATCCGCGCTCCAGGCGCGGGCGATCGACGCGTACATCGTCGGCGAGCCGATGGCCGCGAAATCCGAAGTCGAGGGCTTCGGCCGCGTCCTCGCGTTCACCAAGGACCTCTGGCCGAACTTCATCTCCTGCGTCCTCGTCGTGCGCGAGGACCTGATCCGCGACGATCGCGCGCTGGTGCAGGAGCTGGTCGACGGAATCGCCGCTTCCGGAAAGTGGATCGATGCTCCTGGCGAAGATCTCACCGCTGGCGTGCGACGCGCCTCCGACGCAGGGGTGAACGACCCGAGCGTGGCCGTGGTGCCCGAAGGCTGGACGCCGTCTCACCGCATGCAGGCCGCGGCCATCGCCTCGCGTCGGGACTACTACAACCAGGATCCCGAGCTGCTGAGATTCGTGCTCTCGAAGCCGCCCGACCGCGTGCGCTACACGGATCTCGTGCCCGCGCGCCACGACTTCGAAGAGATCCAGCGCTACGCAGAGAAGCTCGGCTACTTCCGGCCCGCGTCCTCTGGCGACCCGTTCGGCTTCGACGACTATTGCGACCCGACCTTTGCCTCGAGCACAACCCGTTGATCCACGCGAGCCGCAAGGCGTGAGGCCTGGCTCCATGGAAAGGATCGGTGGCGTCGTCCTGCCGGTCGTGGGGATCGCTGCTTTCCTTCTCGCTTGGCAGGGTGTCGTTTGCGCAACGCGGCCCGCCTCGGTGCAACGGGTGACCCTCGCGTTTTCGGCGGCGCGTGACGGCACCGCGTCCGCGGTCGTCCTCGACGCCCGTGGCGACTCGTTGCTCTGCGAACGACTGTCTCTCGATTCGACGGCGACCGAGAGCGAGGCCGCGCGCCTGCGGACGTGGATCGGAACCTACCAGCCGACGCTCGTCGGAATGCCGCCGTCGGACGCCGCCTCCGGTGGATTGCGATCCCTCGCGGATCGCGCGCGGCGCGAGTTCGGCGGTGGCATGGAGGAGATCGAAGTCGCATCGCCGCCCGGCGACGATCCGTGTCTCGAGGCCACGCGGCGGGCCACATTCGTCCAGCAGGCGCGCATTTTGCGCCCCGCGTGGCTGCCCGGGCCGCTCGAAGCTTTTCGCGCGCTCGCGGCGATGGCGCAGACCGGCGAGCTCCTGCGCCACGTCGTCGCCTCCGTGTTTCGCGTCGCCACCGGATTCACGCTGGCGGTCGTCCTCGGCATTCCGCTCGGTCTCGCGCTCGGGAGCTTCGCCTGGCTCAACGCGCTCGCCAACGCGGTGATCCAGATGCTGCGACCGATCTCGCCGATCGCGTGGCTACCGGTGGCGACGCTGGCCCTCGGCGGCGGTGACCTCGCGGCGATCTTCCTGATCTTCCTCGCTTCGTTCTTTCCCGTGACGGTGTCGACCGCAGCCGCCGTCGCGACTATCGATCTGAAATACCGCCGCTCCGCGATGAACTTCGGCGTGCGCGGCGTGGATTTCGCACGACGAGTGATGGTGCCCGCCACTCTGCCGGCGATCCTCACCTCCATGCGCATCGGAGTCGGCATCGCGTGGCTGGTAGTCGTTGCGGCCGAGATGCTCGGCGTCGAGTCGGGGCTCGGTTACTTGGTGCTCGATGCGCGCAACCAGCTCCGCTACGACCGCGTCGCGGCAGCGATGATCGTGATCGGCGCGATCGGGTTCCTGATCGACTTCGTCGTGCGACGGTTCGAGCGCGCCGAGCTGGATCGCCGCGGAATGCGTCAGCGATGAACGGAACCGACGCCCGCATCGTCGTTCGCGGAGTGCAGAAGACTTTCCCGGCGCAACCTCGCGCCATCGCCGTCCTCGACGGCATCGACCTCGAAGTCGGGAACGGCGAGTTCGTGGCGATCGTCGGCCCGTCGGGATGCGGCAAGACGACGCTCCTGAATTGCATCGCCGGGTTCGAGCGCGTCGACGACGGAACGATCGAAGTCGACGGCGTGCCCGTGGCCGGCCCTTCCCCTCGTCGCGTGTTCGTGTTCCAAGATCCGGCGATCTTCCCGTGGCTGAACGTCGGCGAGAACATCGCATTCGGCCTCCCGAGGACCATGGCCGCGACCGACCGCCGCGCCATCGTCGAGCGGTACGTCGATCTCGTGGGATTGAAAGGCTTCGAGGATGCTTACCCGAACCAGCTCTCCGGCGGCATGAAGCAGCGAGTCGAATACGCGCGTGCCCTGGCGGTCGATCCCGACGTGCTCTACCTCGACGAGCCGTTCGGAGCGCTCGATGCGCTCACGCGCCACGAAATGCGGCGCGAGATCGCGAGGATCCGGCGCGCGACCGGAAAGACTTGCCTGCTCGTGACCCACGACGTGGAAGAAGCGTGCGAGCTCGCGGATCGCATCGCGGTGATGTCGCCGCGCCCCGCCAAGATCCGGGAAGTGTTCGACAACGCGCTTCCGCATCCACGCGATCCGGACGGCGAAGATCTTCGCGCGCTGCGGGTGCGCATCTTCGCGGCGTTGGGATCGGATCGCCGCGTCTGAGGGGCGAAGCGGCGGGGATCGCGACCGCGTTCGCGCCACACACGATGCGGCCATGTCGCGCGACTCCGATCGTCAGTCGCGGCTCCCCGTCTCGATGAGCCGTCGCAGCGTCTCGGCGTCGTTGGTCGGCGGCGCGCACGCTTGCCCGGTGCACACGTAAGCGAGCGCCCTGCCTTTTTCGTCCGCAGGATATGGAATCTTCTTCCCTTCGGCCGGGTCGAGCACGAGCACGATCTTCCCCGGACGGAACGCGCGACGCGCCGTCGTCGCCAGCTCCTGCGTCGCCGCGTCGCCCCGCTTGCCGATGACTAGGACGCGCGGCGGAACGCGAAGATGGAACTGCAGCGCGGTCGCGTAGGTCGCCATGAACAAGCCGAAGTCCTTCACCGTCCCCGCGAACGCTCGAAGCGTCTCTTCCTCGCGCTCGCGATAGATCGACTTCTCCGTGATCGCGTAGAGACGACCGAGGAGCAGTGCGGCCGCGCCGTTGCCCGATGGAGTCGGCGCATCGTCGATCGGGCGAGTGCGCGTGGATAGTGCAGCCAGGTCCGTCGCGTCGGTGGGCCGGTCGAAGAACCCGCCGTGTTCGAGGTCGCGAAACCGATCGATGAGGAGTCGCGCAAGATCCTCGGCAACGTCCAGGTACCGGGCGCGCCCGGTCTCCTCGTATGCCCGCACGCACGCGAGGCCGATCTGCGCCTGGTCGTCGAGCACACCCGGCACTCGCGCCTCGCCGTCGAAGATCGTGTGCATCACGCCGGCGCCCTTCCGATATCCACACGCGAGAACTCGATCGAGCGACTTCAGCGCGAACCCGCGCGCCGCCTCGAGGCCGAATGCGTCGGCGGCCTCGAGGTAAGCGACGATCATGAGCCCGTTCCAGCTCGCGATGAGATTGCGATCGACGAGCGGCGCCGCTCGCTTCGAACGCACGTCGAGGAGCTTTCGTCGCCCCGACGCAATGAGCGCCCGCACCTCCGCAACCGGCTTCTCCAATGTGGCGGCCACGTCCTCTTCCGACTGGGCCACGTGGAGCACGTTGCGATTGGGCACGCCGTGCGCCGTGCGGCTCATCTCGCCTTCGTCGCCGACGTCGTAATACAGGCACAACGCGCTCGACTCTTCCGCGGTCGTTGCCGCCTCGACTTCGGCGCGCGCCCACGTCCAGTACCCGCCGTCGTCGTCCGGCCCGACGTCCGCGTCCTGCGATGCGAAGAACCCGCCGTGCTCGCGGTCCGATCCGTCGCGATCGACGTAGCCGATGGTCTCCTCGGCGATGCGCCGAAACTCGACGTCGCCGGTGGCTCGATACGCCTCCGATGCGGCGACGATCATCTCCGCGTTCACGTACGACATCACCTCGAAGTGCGGCAGCACCCATTCGCCGTCGGTGGAGTAGCGATGGAACGCGCCGCCAAGCTGATCGTGAATTCCGCCGTGCGCCATCTCGAGCACCGTGCGCAGGGTCATCTGCTTCATCTCCGCGTCGCCGTTCAACTGCGATCGAAGGAGCGCGTAGACGAGGACGCTCCCCTCGGGAAACTTCGGCCCATCGGGGGCGCCGAAGCCCGCGTGCGTGGGATCGAACGCCGAGCGAACGGCGTCGTCGAGTCCGTCGAGGAGCTTTTGATCCAGCTCGCCAGGCTTGAGCGCGGTCTTCTCGTAGCGCTTCATGTGATCGAGGAGCACCTGCGCCTGTCGCGTCACCTCGTCGTGCTGGTCGCGCCAGAGGTCGGCGATCTTCGGCAGGATGCTCTTCATGCCAGGCTGGCTCGCGCGGTCCGTGGGCGGAAAGTACGTGCCGCCCGTGATCAGTCGCCCGTCCGGCGTGAGGAAAGCGGTGAGCGGCCAGCCGCCGCTTCGACCGAGCGCGGTGACCAATGTCTGGTAGCGGCGGTCCACGTCCGGCCTCTCGTCGCGATCGACCTTCACCGGAACGAACCGCTCGTTGATGAGCGCGGCGATCTCCGCGTTCTCGTACGACTCGCGATCGATGACGTGGCACCAGTGACACCACACCGCTCCCACGTCGAGGAGGATCGGTCGATCCAGCTTCGCCGCGAGCTCGAACGCCTCGCTCCCCCACTCCTGCCACGCGACCGGCTGGTTCGCCGCGCCGCGCAGGTAGGGCGATCGACTCTCCCCGAGGCGGTTTCGGAGCTTCGGTGCGGGCTCCGACGGCGTTGCGTCGCTGGGTGGCGCAGGCTCGACGTGAGCAGCCGGCCCGTCCGGAATCGCGTGCGCGATCGACGTCGGCGAGCGCGGGTCGGGGTCGCTGGGGACATCGCTTCGGCACGCGGCCGTCACCAGCGTCGCGACCATCGCGAGGAGTGGGAGTCGGCGTCCGCGAAGCATGGCGCGCCATCTTAGCACTCGACTGCCGTTCAAGAATCTCGACGCTCGCGACCTCCATCTCGACGCGCACCGTTCGCTCTCGGATCGCCCCACGCACCGCGCTTCCTCGCATGCGCTCACCGGCGCGCGAATCGCCACACTCTCTCGAGGATCGGCGTGCGGGAACGGCGGTTGCGACCTGTCGATCCGGCGTCGGAGACACGGTGCGTCCCGAGCCTCGACCTCGGCCCTCGATGGGAGAGTCGTATGACGCGGAAACAGATCGTTCATGCCACGCGCGTGAGCATCGTCATCACGGGACTCTCCCTGCTCTTCACGTGGCTCATTCCCACGCTCGCCGGCGAGCGTACCGACACTCGCACGGACCGCGCACTCGAAGGGTGCCGCCGCATTGCCGCTGCGCTGTCGCAGTACCAGAGCGACACGGGCCTGCGCCCCGACGGCCCGCTCGGCGACGGATCGCTCGCGTGGCTGCACGGAGCCGGCACGATGCCGAGTCCGAACGCGATCGATCGCGGGCCCGGAGATTCGCTCGACACCTTCCTCGTCGCCGGCGGCGTCGCTCGATGCGGCGATACGTGGGCAGGACCCTACATTCGACCCGTCGCCGCGGACCCTTGGGGCCGCGCATTCGTCGTCAATGTTCGCGCATACGCGCACGGTGACGAGCGGCCGTGGGTGCTTTCCGCCGGTCCAGATGGGGTCATCGAAACGCGCGCCAACGACGTCGAGCCACGCGGCGACGATCTCGGCGTGCCGGTGAAGTAGTCCGCACAGGCCAACTGACGAGGAGGGTCGCATGCCGGCGTTCGCGTCCGTCTTTCTCGCCGCGACGTGTTCGATCCTACAGTCGCCGAACGGGTCCGGGCGCGCGATCTTCGACGCGCCACGCGGGCTCGGCGAGATCAACGACGCCTGTCGCCAGAAGGGGCCGTTCCTCTCCTGCGATGGCCTCACGCTCTATTTCCACTCGGACCGCTCTCGCTGCCGTGATTCGTCCGTCGCGGACATCTGGAAATCGACGCGACGAGACGAGAGCGCGCCGTTCGGCACGCCCGAGCTGGTGATGCCGAACGGGGCCGATCCGTGCGTCTCGTGCGATGAGCTGGCGCTCTACTTCGTTCGCCCGGCGACGGAGTTCGCCGGAACTTCGCTGGACCTGTGGGTCGCGACTCGCACCTCGACCGACGCACCCTTCGGCAACTCGCACCCCGTGACCGAAGTCAATTCGAGCGACGACGAGCTCGGCCCACGGCTGTCGCACGACGCTCTCGATCTCTACTTCGCGTCGTCGCGGCCGGGCGGCCAAGGCGATCTCGACCTCTGGGTGGCACATCGCGACGCGGTCGGGCAACCGTTCCACGAACCCACGAACGTCGTCGAGCTGAACTCGCCCGCAAACGAAACGAACGCCGCGATTGCTCACGACGGCCTCTCGATCGTCTTCGGCTCGGCGCGGTCCGGCGGACACGGCTCGGTCGATCTCTACCGCTCGACGCGCCCGTCGACGGACGACGTCTGGGGGCCGCCGCAAAACCTCGACGTCCTGAACAGCGCCGACATCGACAAGGCGCCGGCGCTCAGCGGCGACGGACGCACGATCCTCTTCCGCTCGGGCCGTCCGGGCGGCAAGGGTCTCAGCGACATCTACATCGCGCGCGACGCGATCTCGGGGATGGTCGATTCGGTGAACGAGGAGTTCGTGGACGTGCTCGAGGCGAACGGATCCGCCGGCGATTCGACTCGGCACCTCTCCGTGGCTCCGGGTGAACCGATCTCATTGACGCTCGCGGCGTCGCCCGCCGGCCCGGATGCACCGCAGTACGCGCTGTTCGCGTTCCTCGGCGAACCGCTCGGTCGCGCGTTCGTGATCCCGCATGGAGTCGGCTCTCTGGCGATGCCCGTTCCGTCGCCGTCCGCAATCAGCGACGCGACGCGCGTCTGGGTGAACGCATTTGCGGCGGGGCGCGGCGGTCGACTCGGGCGCGGCGCCTTCCCGAACCGAGCGGCGCCCGGCGAGGTCTTGCGCGTTCCGCAGGGCCTTCGTCCGGGTCAGACGGTGACGATTCAGGGCGTGATGGACGACGTCGGCTCGGTGTCGCGCCTCCACGTGTCGACGACGAACGCGCTCACTCTCGTCGCGGGCCAGAACTAGACCACCGTCGGTGCCACCGACTCACCGATGACGACGTGGGTTCGAATTTCGTCCCGGAGCACCGGCAATCGCCGCGCAAACACCAGAGACGCGACCGCGCACACGCCGCCGCCGAGCGCGAACGTAATCGGAACGCCGACGTGCCTCGCAAGCCATCCCATCAGCAGGCTCCCGAACGGGGCGAGCCCGAGAAACGTCACGGTGTAGATGCTCATGACTCGCCCGCGCAGCGAATCCGGCACGAGTGCCTGCAGGAGCGTGTTGGTGCCCGCCATCACCACCATCATCCCCCACCCCGCGAACGCCATCACCACGAGGCTCAGCGCGAAGCTCCGAGACGCCGCGAGCGCGACGAGCGCACTCCCGAAGATCGCGGAAGCGACCGCCAGAGTGCGGCCGAGCCCGTGCAGCGAGACGCGCGCGGCGAGGCCGAGCGCGCCGATGAGCGCACCCACGCCTGCCGCACCGACGAGCGCGCCGAGCCCACCTGCCTTCACGCCGAGGATCTCGGCGGCGACGATCGGCATGAACGTGAGAAACGGAATGCCGGCAAAGCTGAGCACTCCGAGATGCAGGAGGGCGTCGCGCATCGGCGCCATGCGCGCGACATAGGCAAGTCCGTCGCGAAGGTCCGACCAGGGCGAACTCCATGCGCGCGCCGCCGCTCGACGCTCGATCCGCATGAGGAAGAGCCCGGCAATCACCGCGAGGAAGCTCGCCGCGTTGAGAAGGAAGCACCACCCCTCGCCCGCCCACGCGATCACGATGCCGGCGACCGCCGGGCCGCCGATTCGCGCGAGGTTGAACGCCGACGAGTTCAGCGCGATCGCGTTTCCGAGGTCCGATTTTCCGACCATCTCGACGAGGAACGATTGCCGCGCGGGTATGTCGACCGCGTTCATCGCCCCCGCCGCCAACGAGAAGCCCACGAGGTGCCACGCTTGGATGTGTCCGGCCATCGTCATCCAGGCGAGCGCCGTCGCCTGCAACATGAGCAGCGTCTGCGTGAGGATCACGAGGCGATGTTTGTTCGCGCGATCGGCGACGACGCCCGCCACCGGCGCGAGGAAGAGAACGGGGATTCGAGCCGCGAACCCGATGAGGCCGAGCATGATGGGCGATTGCGTGAGCCGGTATGCGAGCCAGCTCGCGCCAAGAGCCTGAACTTCGCTCCCCGCGACGGAGACGACCTGACCGATCATGAAGAGCCGGAAGTTCCGGTGCTTCAGAGCGCGGAAGAGCGAAGGCGAAACCAATCTCACGGTGCCATCCCGGTCGAGTTCGCGATTGTAGGAACGCGACCGATGGTTGACGAAGAGAAAGTCGACCCGCGAGAATCCCCGCCATGCTGCACCGCTCCGCCGTCGTGATCGCGTTCGCGTTGGCGCTCGTCTCCGGCAGGCCGGCGAATGTCCTTGCGAACGGCGGCTTCGAGAAGGGTCTCGACGGCTGGCTCCGGTTCGACACGACGAAGCAAGGCAAGGTCGAGATCGTCGACGACGCGCACTAGGGGAAGAAGGCACTCCTCCTCCAGAAGAAAGGGGGCAACGGCGTCGTGATGGTTCGACAGGACCTCGACGCGCCGGGCAAGGAGCTGACCGTCTCGGTCTCGTACCGCAGCAAAACCGGAGGCAAAGCGCACGTCGTCGTCGTCGGCTACGCCGCGAACAGCGACACGCTCGCCCTCAACTCGGAGGTCGCCGTGATCACCGGCCCGGTGAAGGCGTGGACGCGGAAGGAATCGAAGATCACCTTGCCCGACACCGTCGTGAAGCTCTCCATCGCGATCCGTGCGCTCGAAGACGGCGAGTTCCTATTCGACGACGTGGTGATGTCGGTCGCCGGAGCCGCTGCAGGCGCGAAGGCGAGCGGGCCGCTCGCGAACGGCGGCTTCGAATCGGGGCTCGTCGGCTGGCAGGTCGACGCGCCCTCCGGTCGCGTGACGTTCGAGCCGAACGGTGACGCGCGGAAGTCGGGAGCAAAAGGCCTGCACGTCGTCCGGGACGCGCGTTGCGAGCTGCCGTGGGACGCCCTCGTCGCATCCCTCGCCGATTTGCCGAAAGGAGCGTTCACCGTTCGCGCGCAGGTTCGAGCCGAGCACGCCACGTGCGGGCTCGAAGTTCGCTTCGTCGACGAGCACGGCGTACTGCTGAAAGCGGTCGAGGTCGGGCGAAGCGACAAAAGCGGATGGACTGCGATCGAGGGGAAGGCGACGCCACCGCGCGACGCGGTTGGAGCCAGCGTCGCGATCCTCGTCACCGGTAAGGGAACGATCGATGTCGACGACGTGGAGATTCGATGACGGCTCGGCGAGAGGGCGCCGACGGAATGGACGCGGGATCGGCGCCCATCGCGCCGCAACGGATCCCGCGGGCGACGTGAGCGCCCGATGACGATCCGACGAGTTCTTGCCGTCGTCGCCGCTGCGTCGCTTCCAGCAGGCGCTGTGCGAGCGCAGGATCTCGGCCAGTTCCGAAAGCTCGTGACCGAGTGGGTGACGGCACCCGCCGGGCCCGAGCGCGACGCGGTGCGCAAGCAGCTCGAGCCGTTCGCAAAATCGAACGTGCGCGACCTCGAGGCCGCGGTGCGCAAAGGCTTCGCCGTCACCGCCACGTCCGAGAAAGACGCGCTTCGCAAGGGCGAGGTCGAAGATCACATCGTCCTCGTCGACGGGTTCGCGTGCGAGGCGCTCGGTCGCAAAGTCACTTACGCGGTCGGCCTTCCGCCCGGATACGACCCCGGCAAGCGCTGGCCGCTCGTGCTCGATCCCGGCCACGGCGCGATGAAGACGCGCGAGGAGCGGCTGCAGAACGGACAGACCGGCGTCTACCTTCGCGCGATCGAGGGCAAGGGCGCGATCTTCATGCGAACGAACCTGCTCTCGTCGTTCACGACGGAGGACGAGTACGACTCGCTCCTGAAGAAGAACGGCGCGCCCTGGTTCGCGGCCATCTTCGAGGCGTGCGTGCGCGACGCGATGACGCGCTTTGCGATCGACCCGGATCGCCTCTACGTCGTCGGCGTGTCGCAAACGGCATTCTTCGCATGGCAGCTCGCCGCGCTTGCTCCGTGGCGATGGGCTGGCGTGATGCCGGCAATGGGCGTGCTCAACGACGCGAAGAGTTCGCTCCCGAACTGCGTCGGCCTTCCCCTCTACGTGCTCACGGGCGAGAAGGACACCGTCGTCTCGCCGGAGCAAGGCCGCGCCGCGGCGTCGGCGCTGCGACGTCTCGGTTCCGAAGTCGAGTACGAGGAAGTGAAGGGAGGTGATCACGGCGCGTGGATCCAGCATTGCGGCGCCGGCATCCGCTGGATCCTCGATCGGAAGCGCGGGCCAATTCCGAAGCGCATCGCGTTCGCGGTCGAGCGCCCGCTGCCGTGGAACGGTGCGTTCCTGCGCGTCGACGAGGTCGAGCCGGCGACCGCCGCGGCGATCGCAGCGCGGCCCGACGCGCTCGTGAACGCAGCCATCGACGGCCAAACGGTGCGCATCACGACCGACGACGTGAAGCGCCTCACTCTCTATCTCTCCGACACGCTCGTCGACCTCGACAAGCCCGTCGTCGTCGAGTGGAACGGCAAAAAGGTCCACGACGGCCCGCTCGCGCGCAGCCTCGACGTCCTGCTCGAATCGCTCGCGGAGCGCGTGGACACCGCGCGCCCGTTCACCGCGAAGCTCGACGTTCGCTGACGGAATCGGTCCGGCTGGAAACGAAGCCGGTCGATCGGGAACAAGTGAGCGTGATCGAACTCGAATCGGGGGCCTGAGCATGACCATCGTCCGTGACCCTCGGCGCCGTTTCGCGTCTGTCGTCGCATCGCTCGCCGCCGTCGCGTTCGCGATCGTGGCGTGCTTTCCCGCGAGCAGCTACGGCCAGCGACCCGAGCCCACCGTGCGCGAGTCCTTCCAGGCCTTGGTCGACGAGTGGACGATCCGCGGCTGGATCACCGCGCTCGACGACGAGGACGAGAGCGTTCGCCGCCAAGCAGCGCGCGAGCTCCGCGAGATCGGTGGGCGTGCGGTCCCGACGATCTTCGAGCCGTTCGACTTCTTCGGGTCCACGGGAAGCCGCGAACGCGACGCCGGCCAGCTGGCGCTGATGATCATCGGCGACGCCGCCGTTCCTCCGCTCGTCGAGCGGCTACGCGACGCCGATTCGTGGAACCGCAAGTGCGGCGCGTGGGGGCTCTCGGTCCTCGGCGACGCCGCACGGCCGGCGCTGCCCGCGTTGATCGCGACTTTCGACCGAGAGGAACTCGACTACCTCGGTGACGCGCTGGTCGCCGTCGGAGCCGCCGCCGTGCCTCCGCTGCTCGAGCGGACGTCTGCAAAGAATCCGCCGTCGCTTCGCATTCGAGCGCTTCGCCTGCTCTCTCTCATGGCGACCCGCTCGCCCGTTCCGCCGATCGAGCTCTTCGATCCCGCGGCCTTGCTGGAGTCGCCGGACGGGCTCGATGCGGCGGAGATCTTCCTGCGCCTCGGCCTCCACACCGAGCTCGCCGCCGCGCGCGTTGCGCGAGCGCTCGAGCGAAACGAGCAAAACGCACGGTGGCTGGTCGCACAGGGATTCTCGGGCGCTGGCCCGCAGGCCGCGCCCGTTCGTCCGTCGCTCCTTCGCTTGCTCGACGATCCCGAGCTTTACCTTCGATGCAAGGCTGCCGACGGACTCGCGAGCATCGGAGACCCCGCGGACCGCGACCGCGTCGTCGCCGTCCTCGTTGCGGCGCTCCGCGAGACCGCCAGTGGTGACAGGACGTACTTGTTCGAAGACGCGGCGACGCCTGTGGGGCGACTCGGGGCGGCCGGCGGTGCCGCCGTGCCTGTTCTCCAGTCGGCGATCGAAGACGCGAAGAAGGGCGCTTATCCTCTCTCCCGGATCTTCGACGTCGCGATTCCCGGAACGGTCGCACTCTGGAGGATCGGCGTCCCGTCGGCCGGCTCGGCGCTCGTCGAGCTGCTTCGCAATCCGGAGACCTGCGGCCGGACCGTGATGGCGATGGCCAACGAGCCTCGAGGCTCGGCCTTCGCCGTCTCCGCGCTCGTTCCGCTGCTCTCGCGCCGGGACGGCAGCCGATGTGGGTACCACTTCGCGAGCTGGGCGATCCGAGAGGCCGCCGCGCGCGTGCTGGGTGCGACCGGTCGGGACGCCCGCGAAGCGATCCCCGCGCTCGAGTCGGCGCTCGAGGACGACGTCCCCCGCGTCCGAGCCGCGACCGCCGGCGCGCTCCGCGCGATTCGCGGCTCCTGACTCGCCGACTTCTCGCCCCCCTTCGCGCCAAAGATTCGCTCCAACGGAATCGCGGCTGTCGCGTAGACTGACCAGAAATCGATTTTGGTCAGCGTGAGGATTGGAGGTCCGATGGCCCCGGTCGAAGCAGCGGAAGACGTGAGAGACGCCATCCTCGATGCCGCCGAGGCGCTCCTAGCTCGACATGGCTTCCAGAAGGCCACGATGGAGGCGCTCGCGCAGGAAGTGGGGATCGGCAAGGGCTCGACCTACCTACACTTCGAGAGCAAGGAGCACGTCTTCCTCGCGACGGTCGACCGCATCGTCGATCGCTTGCTGGCGCGCGCTCGCGAGGTCGCGTCGAGCACGGATCCGGCGAGCGAGCGCCTCCGGCGCGTCCTGATCGACCGCGTCCTTTTCCGATTCGACAGCGTTCGAGGGTATCGCCAGGGACTCGACGGGCTGCTGGCGTCGCTGAGACCCGCCCTACTCGACCGGCGACTTCGCTACTTCGAGGAAGAGGCCGAAGTCATTGCGGGGATCCTTCGCGCGGGGCGCGCAGCCGGTGAACTGGCGTTCGACGACGACATCGAAACGGCCCGCGCTCTCGTGCTCGCGACGAATGCGCTCCTTCCCTACGCGCTCAGCGCATCGGAACTGGGCCGGCGCGCCGACGTCGCCCGCCGCGCCGAGCGCATCGTCCAATTGCTTCTCCAGGGGCTCGTGAGCCGCGATGCGCCGCGCGCACGCGGTACGCGACGCCCCGCAACCCATCGAGGTGACCCACGATGATTCGAGAGCGCTTCGTCCGGCTCCTCTGTTTCCTCTTCTTGCTCGGAAGTCCCGTCGACTTCCCCGACACGCCCGCGGCGAAGCGCGCGCAGGATTACCTCGCGACGTTCAATGTCGGAAGCGACGAGAAGATGCGGGACTTCGAGTCGAAGAACCGCGCGGCCGCGTCGCTCGCGCGAACGCCGATGGACGAGCGGATGCACGTCTACCGGGACCTCTTCGACCGCACCGGAGGATTCGAGGTGACACGGATCGTTCACTCGTCGACGTCCGAAATCGCTCTCGAGGCGACGGAGAAGAAGTCGGGGCAGTCGATCCTCCTCACGTTCGACGTCGAGGAAAAGGAACCGCACGGCCTCGTCTCCATCCAGATCGAGCCGGCGCGGAATTCGGGAAGCGCGACGTCTTCGAAGCCGCTCGACGCGACCATGCGAACGGCGATCGTCGACGGCATCGCCAAGGCGCTCGACGAGGCATACATCTTCCCCGAGGTGGCGAAGAAGATGATCGCGTCGATTCGAGAGCAGGCCCGCGCCGGTCGCTACGACGACCTCACCGACGCACGCGTCTTCGCGTCCCGTCTCACCACGGATCTGCAGGCCGTCAGCCACGACAAGCATCTTCGAGTCCGCGGACCCGACCGACCCGACAACCCCTACCTCCGCGGCCCGTCGATGGACGCGTCATCCGAGAAGGACTGGATGAACAACGATTTCGAGCGCGTCGAGCGACTCGCGGGCAACATCGGCTACGTGAAGCTCAACGGCCTTCGCCCGGGACCGGCGGCGGAGCGCACTGCGGCGGGGGCGATGGCGTTCCTCGAGAACTCGAGCGCGCTGATCTTCGACTTGCGCGACAACGGCGGCGGCGCGCCCGAGATGATCGCGTTCATCCTGTCGTACCTCTTCGAGAAGCCGACGCTCCTCAACACCTTCTACGATCGCGTCCAGAACGTGACGACCGAGTCGAGCACGAGCGCGGACGTGCCGGGCCGACGGTTCGCCGAGTCCGTGCCCGTCTACGTGCTCACGAGCAACCACACGTTCTCGGGCGCCGAGGAGTTCGCCTACGATCTCCTGAACTTGAAGCGCGCGACGATCGTCGGCGAAACGACGGGCGGCGGCGCCCATCCCGTGATGCCGCGGCCGCTGCCGCATGACTTCCAGGTGCTCGTTCCGTTCGCGCGAGCGATCAACCCGATCACGAAGACGAACTGGGAAGGCGTGGGCGTGGAACCGAACGTCAAGGTCTCGGCCGACAAGGCACTCTTGGTCGCGGAGCGCGCCGCGCTCGAGACCGTGCTCCGGGCGACGACGGACGGGGAGAAGAAACGGGAGATCGAAGACGCGCTGCGCACGGTGAAGCGAACGCTCGAGCAGTAGGCGACGTCCGAGATCGGTCTCACTCGGCGAGACCAACGATCATCGATCAGTGATTTGTGATCAGTGATCGACGATGCAAACGAGTCGCGGCGCCGTCGAAGGCTTCAGTTGCCGGAGAGCGGCGCCGCCGGGGTGACGTAGATCTCGTCGATCGACCAGCCCTTCTCGGAGTGGCCCGCGGTCGACGTGAGACGAACGT
>JACOTG010000168.1 GCA_016178505.1 Planctomycetota bacterium | reverse complement strand
CGGCATTCGGCGCGCGATGGGTGCGAAGCGACGGGACATCGTGCTGCAGTTCCTCGGCGAGACGACGATGATCTCGTCGATCGGCGGCATCATCGGGGTCGCGGCCGGTTTCTTCTTCGACTGGGCGCTGCGCCACGCCACCGGATGGGCCACGATCATCTCGCTACAGTCGATCCTCGTCGGCTTGCTCGTCTCGATGGCCGTGGGAATCGTGTCGGGCATCTTCCCCGCGCGACGCGCCGCATACCTCGATCCGATCGCCGCGCTCCGCCACTCGTAGCGCGCGTCAGCTCACCCGAACGATCATCGCATTGGTGAGGCTCACGCCGCGAGAGTTGGCGGCTCCGTCGTCCTCGATCAGGCCTTGGAGCGTCACGTCGATCGGGAAGGATGAGCCGGATGCGCGCGACAGGACGATCGCAGGCGCCGGGGTCGACGGCGTGGTGTGCCGATACCCAACCGACACCGACTTCGTCGACGCGCAGCCATTTCCGCGATTGCGCAAGACCGGAATGAGACGGACTCCGACCCAGTTCACTTTCCTCGTTGCCGTGCTTTCAGGCTCGCTGAACGAGCGTCCGCGTGACGCGCTGGATTTCCTTCGCGAAGAACACCGAGTTCTCAGACATCCGCTGGGGAAGAAACGACTCCGGCTCCGGCTTGCGGCGGCACGATTCTCGGCCTACGCTCTCTCGTCCGGCCACACTGCTGCGATCGGCCGGATCGAAGGTGAGGTCATCAGCATGAGTCTCTCGACGCGACTGGACGATCTCGACGTCGTTCCCTACTTTCTCTGGGATGAGCCGATGACCGTCGCCGAGCTTCGCCGACGGCTTGCGACGGCGTCTCACCCGGAGCGCATCCGCCTCCTCGGCAAGATCCTCAGAGAGGCCCGCGACACGGACGTCTGGCGCTTCACGACAGTGGACGAAGTCCTCGCGCTGCGACGAGAGCTGTGGAAGCACCTCGGCCGACGGCGAGCGTTTTGGGATTGGCTTCTCGATCAGTGGAGCCGACAGGGGCTCTTTGGTGGGTACGACTCACCCGAAGAGATCCTCGCAAACAAGCTGTGTGCACTTCTTGCACGAGTCGAAATCCGCGACTTCGTCGACGTGATGGCGCTGGAACGCGCCGGCCATCGAGTGGAAGCGGCGCTGCCCTTGGCCGCTTCGAAGGACGCGGGGCTGACGCCGACCCAGCTCGCGTGGGTCCTCTCGCAAGTGGAGATCGGCGACGACGCTTCGATTCCAGGGGGCCTCGATGTTCGAGCCTTGCGTGAGTACCTGGCCGAGCTGCAGCGTCGCCTGACTCGTCTCGGCTTTCCCGGTTGACGCGAGCGCGACGCCCGACCGAACGCGTCGCCGCTCGCCCGCACGAGCGACAAGTGCCTTCGCGTCTCCGACAAGTACTACCTGATCCTCGTCCACCACGGGTTGCGGGCCGTGGACGGCTCGGCGGGCTGCCGAACTTCGACTTCCGAAGAGCTGCGTGATCGTAAGCGACGTTGCGCGACGAAGTCTCCGACGAGCGTCTGCATGGTACGCGTCACCTCACGCGAACGATCATCGCATTGGTGAGGCTCACACCTCGAGAGTTGGCGGCTCCGTCGTCCTCGATCAGGCCTTGGAGCGTCACGTCGATCGGGATGGGTGAGCCGGATGCGCGCGACACGACAATCGCGGGCGCCGGGGTCGAAGGGATCGTGGGCGCGCCGAGAACGCTCGCGTAGCCGAGGTTGTTGAAGATCGCCCGCGGCTGCGGGACGCCGCCGCTGAACGGCGCCGGCAGGACGAGAGTGCCGACGCCGGCGGGGAGGCTCGTGATCGTCCCCGTGTTCGGCGTGCCTCGCCACACGTAGAGGCAGTATCGTGCCGACGCGCGCGTCGACGGCGCGGCGAGTCGCACGACGATCGGTTGGCGAACGCGGAGCATCAGCTCGCGCGCGCCGTTGCCGTGGCTCCCATCGACGTCGAGCACGTCCTCGCGATCGCCGAGTCCTTCGTGCACGTTGCCGAGGCGCGCCGCGAGGGCCGGATCGAGGTACGCATAAGCGCCGGCGAGCTGCGCGCTCCCGGTCGAGCCGGTGACGCTCACTTCCACCGCGCCGGCGCCAGCCGGCGCTCGCAAGCGGATCCGGTTCGCGCGCACGTCGATCACCGTGGCCGCGGCGGCGCCGAACTGCACGCCCGCGTCCGGCGCAAACCCGCAACCGATCACGTGCACGAGGTCGCCGCCCGCGCTCGAGCCGGTCGCCGGCTCCACTCGCGAAAGGAGGAGCGGGCGAACGCCGACGAGGTCGCGCACGAAGACGTCCGCGACGCCGTTCCCGTCGCCCGTCACGAGATCGCTCGCGAAGCTCGTGAACGCGACCGTGCACCCGTCGCTCGACAGCACCGGCCCCGAATCGGGACAGAACCCGCTGCATCCGTTCCCCGACGTGCCGCTCGGCGTCGCGCTGACGAGCACGTTCGCCCCCCGCGTGAGGTCGCGCAGGATCACGTCGCTCGCTCCGTTGCCGTCTCCCGCGACGACGTCGCCGGCGTCCGTGCCGTACACGACGAGACGCCCGTCGCCGGAGATCGACGGCCGAACGCTGTCGTATCCGGAGATCGTCGTGCCGTCCGGCCGCAGGCTCACCATCGTCGTCGAGAAGGTCGACATGTCGCGGACGAAGACGTCGATGTGTTCGTTCCGGTCGATCGGCGACAGCGGATTGCGGCTCTCGATCGCGACCCATCGCCCGTCCGCCGAAATCGATGGAAACGTGCCGCCGAGCGCGCCGCCGGTCGTGTCTTCGCGTACTTGTCGCGTCGCGCCCGTCATCGCGTCGTGCACGAACGTGCCCGCGTAGTGATAGGGCGACAGCTCGTAGGCCGAGCTGGTGAACGCGACGAACCGCCCGTCCGCAGAAATCGCCGGAACGAAGCTCGCGTGCGCCACTTCCGCGCCGGCGGAGGTGATGCTGACGCGCCGCGTCTCGCCGTTCACTTGATCGTGCACGAACACGTCTTCGACCGCGTTCCCGTCGAACGGAACGAGGTTGTCCGCGATGCTCGAGAACGCGACGAATCGCCCGTCCGCCGAAATCGACGGATGCCAACTGTATCGATCGCCGCCGAAGCCCGCGGAATCGACGCTGACCTGGACGGTCGTTCCCGCCACGCGATCGCGAACGAACACGTCGTACGCGTCGTTCCCGTCGCCCGGCGCCAGGTTCGAGGCGATGCTCTGGAACGCGACGAGGCGCCCGTCCGCAGAGATCGCGGCGCGCGCGCTGTCGCCGTTGGCTTCGCTGCCGTCCGACGCGACGCTGACTCGCTCGGTCGCACCCGTCCATCGATCGTGCACGAACACGTCGTGGACGGCATTCCCGTCACCGCGGACGAGGTTCGTCGCGAAGCTGTGGAACGCGACGAAGCGCCCGTCCGCGGAAAGCGCCGGCGCGTAGCTGCTGCCGTCGGCCTCCTCCCCCGCCGAGCCCACGCTGACGCGGGACGTGACTTGGCCATCGGCCGATGCAACGACGAGAACGAAGGCGGCGACGAAGCTCGAGAGAAATGCCGCAGTGCGGCGCATGGAGCGCACTCCCATGTCCGAGGAGGGGGCAGGCACGCACCAAGGTCGCCGCTCGACGCTCCGCGTGTCAAGGCCAAGGTGTGGTTCGCTGCTCACGATAGGTTGCGGTCTTACGATCACGCGGGCCTGCTCCCCACGCAGGATAGAGCGATTTGAGTCGAAAAGTCGCGGCCTCGACAAGTTCGCGAACGACGCGGGCTGCCGGGCGATAACCCTGCACGCCATGGCTTTCGGCGATCGCTTCTGGAGATGAAAAGAGCCACGTCACGCAACAACGCCAGGGGTTGGCCGACTCTACTAGTCGACATCAACTGGTTAACCAACGATGGCTCGGACTTGTGCGCATCGCCGACATCGACGAGAATCTTTTTGAAGCGGGGTATTGGTCGCTGCACGCAATCGGCACCGATGGGTCGATTCGATGTCCTGGACCATGTTGGAGTCACGGGACATCACCGTCTCATGGAGTTGCACACCATGATCGTTTGCCCCCTCATCGTCGCGGCGGTGCTCGGCGCGTCGACCGACGGGCCCGTCCTCATCCCTGCCGTACGGTCCCAGCTCCGCCCCGGCGACTTCTTGGCGGCCGTCGTCGCGTCCACAGACCCCGTCCTTACAGGGCACGGCCCCGCGAAGTGGTTCGAGTTCGTCGCCGCGACGTCCGGTCGCGTGACGATCGTCCTCGACTCATATGACTTCGATCCGTTTCTCCGGGTCACCACGAAAGACGGTCTCGTCGTCGCCGCGGCGGGAGTTGCACCCGACTGGCCAAACGCTCGCCTGACGCTTCCCATCGAGGCCGGAATCCGCATCGTCATCGCGGCCGCTTCCAATTCGGATCGCGGGGGAAACTTCGCGATCAGCATGGCTGAGGGTCAGGAAGTGTTTCCACCAGGAGCCGCCGCGCGGGACTCCGCGATCGAGTACCACCGTCGTGCCATTGCCGCGCTAACCACTCGCGGACTCGGCTCGCAAGCGATGTTTCACCACTATGAAACCGGAATCCACCTCAGCGCGCGCTCCCGATACGCCGAAGCACTCGCCGAGTACGAACAGGCATACCAGCTCGCTCGCGAGTGCGGGAACTCGACTCTAGAATTCAAGGCACTGCTCTCCGGCGCTTCACACCGCGCGGCGCTCGGTGATATGGCGGCCTCATGGTTGGAGATAAAGCGCGGGATAGGCGTCGCATTCGAATCTGGAGATCGCGCAGCGATCGCAGCGGCTGCACTGTTCTTGGGAAACACTGCGTTCACGATTCGGCGAAGTGCGCCCGCACTCGCGCTCTATCGTCGAGCCCTGACGCGTGCCGTCGAGTCGGGCGATGCGAAAACTTTGCAATCGGCGATTCTCGGCATAGGTCGGGCACTTTACGTCACTGGCGAGCCGATCCGCGCCCGCCGGTGCCTTCAACGTGCGCTTGAGCTTGCTCGACGACAATCCGATCTTCGAGGTGAATCCGAGTGTGCGCACTGGCTCGGTGAGGCTCACTTGTTTGTGCAAGACATCGATGATGCTGCTCTCTGTTTTCAACGCGAGCGAGAAATCGCCAACCTGGTCGGGGATCAATCGGCAGAAACGGCTGCCCTCGCGGGTTTGGGATCCGTCGCGCGGCGATCTGGAAGGCTGAAAGACGCTTGGTCCTGTTTCTGCGCCGTGCTTCGATCGGCTCGTCAAGTCGGCGACCGAACAAACGAAGCGAGCGCTCTCTGTCAATTGGGTGAGATCTCCCGACTCGTAGGCAATCCGCCGCTTTCACGGGCGCTCATGCAGAAGTCCCTCGAAGTCAGCCGGCGGAATGGACTACCCGCAAGCGAAGCAGCCGCGTTGACGGTGCTCGGCAACCTCAGCCTCGACGACGGCGACCTGGATGCGGCAGAAGCGTACGGCGAGAAAGTTACTCAATTCGCGGAATCGTCAGGAGACGTGAGACTCCAGGGAACCGGATGGATAATTCGGGGCGATTCGAGTGCACGTCGGGGCGACCTTGCGCGGGCCGCCGACTTCTTCGACAAGGCTGTCCGTTCCTTTGAACGCATCGGCGACGTCGCCGGACGCCTTCGGGCCACCGAATATCTGGGCATGGTTGAAATGGAAAGGGAAAACGACGCGCGCGCCCATGCCATTTTCAAGACCGCACTTACTGTCGCTTCGGAAGTCGGGTCCATCGATGGGCGCCTCACGGCCCTTGCGAATGTCGGCGCGATCTACGGCAAGTCTCGTGCTTTTGCGATCGCGGCCTCGTGTTTTCAAGAAGCGTTTCGGCTCGCGATGGCCTTTGGAGACGTTCGTTCGGCCTCCGCGGCGATAGGCAATCTCGGTGTCGCTTATGTCGAGCTCGACCAGCGAGAGCGCGCGCTATCGTGCTTCGCTCAGCAACTCGAACTCGCAAAACGATCCGGCGATCAAGAACTAGTCGTCGAGGCAATTGGACGAACCGCCTCAATACACCTAGCAGCCGGAGAGCTCGAACTGGCCAAGCAACTAGCGAGTGCGGCTTTGGCAGCCGCGACAGACTCACCCTTTAACTTCAGTGTTGCGGAACCTCTCTGGGTCTTATGCCGAGTTGCAATCTCGAACGATGATCTTTTGGGTCTTTCGGCCGCGTATGAAAGAGGCGCGAGACTGCTGGCGCGTATCACGCACAACTCCACCGACGCGTCTAATGAGCTGAGGAGGTTGACAGCTGATGCTCGCTGGGCGCAGCTCGGCCAGGACTACACGAAGCTCCGCCTGGCTCACCTGAATGCACAATCAGCTCTGCGAGTGCAAGTCATCAGACAGGGATTCGAAGACGCCGGACGCTGGAAGGGAAGGATACTTCTTGGAGGAATCGAAGCGCATCATTCAGGTGCGACGTCGGCTGAAGTGGTCGAGGTACGCAACGACGTGAAGGCAATCCACGAGAAAGTGTCCGCGATCGAGGAACAGATCTCCGTTCTCATGTCACGAGCAGACGGCATCGCGCGAGCAGATTTGCTCAAGAAGCAAGCGGACGAGTTGCTGGCGCGTGAGCACTCCCTCTTAGATCGATTGGCTCGAATCGCTCCAAGGATCGCTCGCCACGACCACGCGGAAATGGCAGATCTTCACGAGATCAGCGATGTACTGGACGACCGAACGGCCCTAATTGAATACGCGAGCGGATCTGACCACCTTTTTGCCTATGTGGTCACAAAGACGAGGCTATCCTGGAACGCCCTCGGAGAAACGACGGAGATCGATCGCGATGCATCATTGTATGTTTCGCACCTCTCGTCGCCCCCGTCCGAGTCGCAAGAACCAACGTTCGTCAGCATCGGGCAAACGCTCTACGATCGGATAGTCGGTCCATTGGTTGTCGATCTCGACCCCCGAATTGATCGACTGGTAATTATCCCCACACAGACGCTGTCTTCGTTGCCGTTCGAAGCCATCGTATTGCCGAACGGCAGCAGCCCGACGCCTCGTCGATTTCGCGAGGCGGCCTTTCTAATCGACCGATTCGAGGTGCTTTACGCGCCGTCTAGCCGTGTACTGTTGGGATTGGCGTCACTCAGTCAGACAAGACTCCAAGGAAGAGTGCTTCTGCTGGCGGATCCGCTTTATCGGAGTGAACTGCATTTGGCCGTGCCGGCATTTACAGACAGACTTCATGGGGATTTGTTTCGAGACTTGCCCGATGGCCGGATGCTCGGCCGTCTGGAGAGCACACGAAACGAAGCCCTCGAAGTCGCGGCTATTATTGATCGATCCTCGCAAGCCGCTCACGCATTAGCATTGGTCGCCGCGAATCGTAGCGGGCATCTCTCAACCGAATTCTTTGACCTCTTCCTCGGTGCCGAAGCATCACCGGGTCGCCTGACTGGTTGCCTGCACGAATACTCGATCATTCACCTCGCAGCGCACGGTTACGTGGATCAGGAATCTCCAAAGAAATGTGGCGTTGCGCTCGCGTTTACCCACGACAGCGATGGGTACTTGTCGGTTTCGAAGGTTCTGGACCTCGACCTGGATGCTGATCTCGTTGTGTTGTCGGGTTGCGACACAGCGCGTGGGTCTCCTCGGGTCGGCGAGGGCGTGGAGTCGTTGGCATGGGCGTTCATTCACGCCGGCACACGCGGCGTGGTTGCAAGCGAATGGAAAGTCGAAGATGCGGTCGCCGCTCAAACGATGGAGGAGTTCTACCGGGGCGTGATCGAGAGACATGGCGTACCGGCTCGCGCACTGCGTGAAGCAAAGCTGGCCATTCGCGGCGGACACATGGCGGGGCTTTCGCGGTTCGTTGACTACTCCCACCCATTCTACTGGGCGCCATTCATCTACATCGGCGCTCCGCGGTAATCGTACGTCGCCTGACGTTGCCGGCTACAATAGAAAGAGGTCCAGTCTTTCGACGTGGGCCTTGCAGTTTCTCGGAGGTTGACTACGACTAAGGAGTCACGATCGCTTGCTGTACTTGCGAAGAAGTCACGCTCGAGAAGTTCGGACCAATCCGTGCGTCGATTTGCCAGGTCCCGAGTGGCATCTGGAGCGGAACTGTGTAAGTGTAGGAGATCGTACGCTGCTCGAGCGCTTGAAGGGAGACGGGCGTGACCCCGACTGGGTTGCCGTTTCTATAGAGGTTCATATTGGGTTTCGTCACGATGTCCCAAACCTGGCCCTCCCACGCCGTGCTCGTCGTGTTTGTGAGCACGACATCCGCGGAGAATTGTGCACCGCGAGCAGCCGACGGGGTATTCACATTCAGG
Source organism: Planctomycetota bacterium (assembly GCA_016178505.1). GTDB lineage: Bacteria > Planctomycetota > JACOTG01 > JACOTG01 > JACOTG01 > JACOTG01. Next base: position 6,885 of record JACOTG010000168.1, on the reverse strand, counting down.
GTCAGAATCACGGCAGGCAATGATGGACCGCCAGGGCCCATGACGCCGCCGATCAGGACATAGCCCGGCGAACCGGGCTTGAAAAAGTCTACTCTTGCCGATCCAGATGTCGGCGCCGTATCCGCGTCGAAGCGGTAGGTGTAGGTCGTGCCCCAGCGCAGCGCGTTGGCGTTCGGATTCTGCGCCTGCGTCGACGTCGCCCATGCCACTGCGCCGGTCACCACGGTCGGATTCCAATCGGTGCCGTCGTACGTGGTGTTCGCGACGCCGTCGTTCGAGTGATAGTCGACGTCGTGGAAGCCGAGGTTCGTGACGTTGACGCCGTTGCCCAGACCCAGCGAGAACGCCTGGCCCGCGCGGTCCGAGTTCATGTTGTAGAGCGCGTACTCGTAGTGCCAGGTCCCGTTGCCGTTGTCGGTGATCTTGTAGCCGAGGATGTAGCGGCCGTCGTTCGGCACGTCGATCGTCTTGAGCGTCACGGCCGGGTCGACGTCCTTCCATGCCTGAACGCTCGAGCGCTGGCGCTGCGTCGATCCCGCGAGCGCGAGCGAGTAGTTGCCGCTACCCGGCGTCCCGCTCACCGTCACGCGGCGATACGACGCGTTGTTGTTGTTGTTGTTCGCCGCGGCGTCGTCGGGCGTCACGTACTGCCCTTCGATGAAGTAAGTCGCGCCGGGGTTGAGCGCCGGATCGAGATCCGTGTTGTGCACCTGCAGCCGCCTCCCGATCGTCGCCGGGGTCGCGGGGTTCGCGGGCGGATAGACGAAGAAGCCCGTCGAGGGGTTCACCTGATTCTTCGGACCGAGATTCGACTGGGTGCCGTTCAAGCTCGCCGAGTACGGATCCGAGCAGTGCACGCCGAGGTGCGCGCCGTTCGTCGGCTGGCAGTCGGTGTAGCAGAGGTTCAGCGACAGCGCGTAGAAGCCATGCTTCAACCAGCTCTGCCCGATCTGCTCGAAGCGCCCGTTCATCAAGCGATACAGGTTGCCGCCGATCACCGGGTGCTGGTTCGTGTTGGAATCCCAATTCAGCCACACCGTCCCGACGTTGCAGGACGTGGTGCCGATCGAGTACGCGGTGATGCCGCCGGCGCTGCCCCACCGCTGAACTTCCTGGATGTCGCCCACGATCACGTCGGGCCCAGGCAGGCCGTAGGTGTCGCTCTCGTCGCCCTCGCCGGGCGGAAGCGGCGGCGTGCCGCTGCTCGCATTCGGAGTCGCCTTCGCAATCGCTTCGACGACGACGTTTCCGATGAGGACGCCGCCCGCCTGCGGGACGCCGATCTCGTGCGCCCAATCGTTGGTGATCGTGAGCTCGATGCCGCTCCACTCGAACCGTCCCGTCGTCGCGTCGAACTGCACGAGCCCCGACGAGAAGGCGAACGCTTCGCGATCCGTGCCGCGACGATCGGTGATCGTTCCGTAGGCCCCGCCACGCGCATCCGGGGTGACGTGGAAGTCGAAGTCGCCGATCGGGTACGTGTCGCCGTTCTCGAGCACCAACAACATCTCGCCGTCCGTCGGCAGACTACCGCCGGCGATCGCGTTCACGTGTCCGTTGCGCGTTCCGAAGACCACGCCGGCGTCGAGCTTGGTGTCGACGGCGAACGTCGACTCCACTTGCGGGAGCATATCGCTCACCGCGGTCTGGTTCGTGGTGAAAAGATCGATGCCGAGGTCGTGGAGCGCGCCCGGATCAAGAAGCAGAGTGACCTTGCCTCCGGTCGTGCGCCAGAGGCCGTCGGCCGGCCCGGCCGTGGGTCGACTGGGCGCGGAGCGCACATTCGGCGCCTGCGCCGATGCCATGGTCGCGACCGCGAAGAGAAGGCACGCTACCAACGAAGCCGATTTCACGCTCGTCCGATGCATCGAGATCCTCCTTGAGCCGATCCGGGGCAAATCCCCTTGACCCTAGTGCTTTCTGAAGTCCATTCGAAGGCACCAGCGTACGCCTGCCGCAAAGGTCGCGTCAACACGCGAGACGGGCACTTTCCCTCGTCCTCGATCCTCCTCCGCCGCACCCTCGTTTCAAGTGGATCCCACGATCCTGTTTCGAATTCGGGCGGACGCGGTCCGATCGGCCTCAGGGCGAGATCGATCGGGACGCCCGTGCGCCGACGTCGGGCGCCACCTGCCCCGGTCCTTGGCCGCTTCGCGCGGCCGACCGCGCGGCCACGGCAGCCATGTCCCACCGCCCGCCGCGCACCACGCGACTGCGCCCCTCGCGCGACATGAACAAGAGGCCATCGCCCTCCCGCGGCACCATCGTTCGATACCCGCGGTAGATCATCCAATCGCGACACAGTTCGCCGACGTTGCCGTGCATGTCGTACACGCCGAATCGATTTGGGAGGAGCGACCCAACGGGCGCGTCGAGTGCGAATCCGTCGCGCAGCATCGAGAACATCGGGTCGATGCGCGGCATCGAACCGAGCAGGTCCTCGGCGTAACAGAGGTCGCCGATGTTCGCATACCCTTCGAGCGATGCGACGTCGTCGCCCGTTGAAAAAACGGTCGACGTGCCCGCCCGACAGGCATACTCCCATTGCGCTTCCGTCGGAAGGTCGAGCCCCGTTCGAGCGAACGCGGCCGCCGCTTGCTCCCAAGACACACAGATCGGCTTCGTGGGATGCAGCGCTGCCGACACCGGATCTTCGGCTCGCGGACCGATCCGGCGCCATTGCGCTCGGGTGAACTCGTACTTCGAAAGGAAGAACGGCGCGAGCGTCACCGGATGCACGGGCTGCTCGGAAGGGATCGCGAACGGATCGACGTTCGGCCCTGCGCGCGGCCCGTCCTTCGGCGCCGACTCGGCGCCCATGCGAAACGTTCCCCCGGGCAAGAGGACGAGCACGATGCCGGTGTCGGCCTCGACCCGAAGTCGTCCCGGATCGGTCGCGGTCGGGTCGGGCATCGGCGCCTCGCCGCTTTGAACGTGCAGGAATTCCCAGAGTCCCGAGCCGGGGTTCTTCCAGAGCGGGATGAGACCGAGCTGCGGGCGCATCACCAGATGGGAGTAGGTCTCCGACGCCGCGATGTCGGCGATCGTCTCGGCCCACTTCGCCGCGCAGTCGATGCGCGTTCGTTTCTCGATCACCGTCGCGGTCGCTCGCAGACTACGAACGTCGGTGATCAGCGACACGAAAGAGTCCATCTCCCGCATGAGGTCGGTGAGGAGATCGTGACGCCACTGATCCTCGGGCGATTCGAACGTCCACGTCCGTCGCTCCGCCATCTCGACTTCGGCACGCCTCTTGTGCAGCGCGATTGCCTCGAGCTCTCCTTGGTCGGCAGCCGAGATGGTGGGACTCGTCGACATGAGGTCGCGAAGTCTCTGTTCCTCCCCCACGAGATTGTCGAATCGCTCGCGCGCCGGACGTTGGTCCTCGCGCTTCATCTCCTCCGTGTACGGCTTCGCCTCTGCGCGCAGCCGCTCGAGCTCGCCGCTGTGAAAACTCCGCCGGGCCGCGAGCGCGTCGGCTTTTTCGAGCCAGCGATCGATGGCCGCGAGCTTCGCGGGATCGGGCGGCCAGAAGCTCTCCGCTTCCTGCTGGTAGTAGCGCAGGAGCTGCAGATCCGAGAGCCGGCGAATGGCGAGGCTCGACGACCGCTCGTGAACGCCGAACGCGATCGATCCGGCGGCGAGCACGAGCAGGAGCAGGACGGCGATCGTGGCCAGGGGGTGGCGCTGCGTCCAGCGGCGAGCACGCAAGGCCGCGCCGGGTCGCCTCGCCTCGATCGGGCGGCGCTCGAGGACGTTGTCGACGTCGCGCGCGAAGTCGTTGGCCGACACGTATCGCCGCGTCACGTCGCGTTCCATCGCTTCGAGACAGACGGTCTCCGCGTCCCGCGGAACCGAGCGGTTGTGCGCGCGCACGGACTCGGGCTGACCGTCGAGGATCAGACGGCGCGTGACCTCGGTCGTCTCCGAGAGGTACGGCGCCTTCAGCGTAAGCAGTTCGTAGAGCGTCACGCCGAGCGAGTAGACGTCGGTGCGCGCGTCGACCGACGCATCGTCGCCGCGCACTTGCTCGGGCGACATGTAGGGCAACGAACCCATCTCCGAGCCGGTCTTCGTCATCTTCTGAACGCCGCGCGCACGCGCGAGCCCGAAATCGAGGAGGACGACCTGACCGCTGCGCGTGATCGCGACGTTCGACGGCTTCACGTCGCGGTGAATGACCCCGCGCTCGTGCGCGTGATGCAGCGCGAGCGCGACGTCGCGGACGATGCGGAAGCAGGCCTCCGTCCAGGTCCCGCGCGCGAGAGATGCGGGCGGCGGGTCGCCGACGACGGCCGCGAGGTCCGCGGCGGTCAGGCGCTCCGGAGATTGGCCACCGAGCTTCTCGAGCACCGTCGACAGCGTGCAGCCGTCGATCCACTCCATCGCGAAGTACGGAATGCCGTCGGTCTCTCCGACCGTGTGGATGCGCACGATGCCCGGATGCTGCAGGCGCGCAACGGACTCGACCTCGCGGCGGAAGCGCTCGCGCGCACCCGGGAAGTAGAGATGCTCGGGGCGGATCAGCTTCAGCGCGACGCGGCGACCGAGCGATTCCTGGTCCGCGAGATAGACGACGCCCATCCCGCCGCCCCCGATGCGCCGGATCAGGCGAAAATCGCCGAGGCGCTCGGGAAACGTGGCGGGCTCGTTGGGATCGGCGGGTTCGAGGAGACCCGCGTCGGCGAGGCTGCGAATGGCACTGCGAATCTCGTCGGCATGCGAGGGATGCTCGCGGCAAACGGCATCGACCGCGGTGCGCCCCTCGCGCCCGATGCGCTCGACGCAGGTCGCGATGAGGTTCTCGACGACGTCGAGCGAATCGTCGAGCGGCGACGGTGGATCGCGGTCGGTGTTCCCTTCTGACATGGCTCTCTTCTAATGGTCCCCGACGACGGTGCGTGATGGCCCCAGCGATTGTGATCTGGGACCCTCGCCGGGAACAAGGGGCGTTTGCCCATTCGGCGATTTTTTCGGGCCGTTCGCACGCGCGACGGCCGAATCAGCGGCCGCTGGCGAAGTCCACGATCGCTCGCTCGAGGTCGGCGAGATCGACACCGTCGAACGCCGCGTGCTGCGCCTTTTCGGACGCGATCGCCCGTGCCTCGAAGTCGGGCTTCTTCGCCGCGAGCTCGGCGTCGGCGGCATCACGAAACGCCGTGAAGTACGCGTCGACGATCCGTCGCCATCGCTCGTTCTTGGCGGTAACTCGCGTGAAATAGACGAGGCCCCAGCTCTCGGCCACGCAGACGTCGGTGTGCTTGCCGAGAAACTGGGGTCGAGTGTAGTGAACGAGCTTCGAAATCGGCACGAGGTCGCCCGAGGCTGCGGCCTCGCGAATTCGGTCGGCTCGCGACTCCTTCGGTTCGAACTCGACTCTGTCGCCGATTCGCTTCGTGGAGGAAAAGCACTCCGCCACGCCTGCGCTGAACCATTCGTCGGGCGTGAGCCGGCTGCAGGCGAAGTGCACGTACTGTAGGAACGCCCCGTAATAGAGCGAGCCAAACGGCCTCGCGACGTCCGCGCTCCGGCGGTCGTACGTCATCATCTCGTCGCTGCCGGGAATCCAGACGCAGTTCGTGCCGGGCAGACCTCCGTTCCTGTCGTAGTCTGATTCGTTCTTACAGAGACGCACGACGAACACCGCGTCGATCGGACGTTTGCTTGGAAACTGCTTGGCCATCTCCTCGTGGATGAACTCGAGTTCGTCTTGCGCCTGACTTGCGAACTCGCGGTCGGCGTCCGACACGATGACGTAGTTCGCGCTCGTCAGGACGAACCAACCGGGAATGCTTCGGATGGAGGTCTTGACCTCCGCAATGCGCTTTTCGCGCGCCGCGAACGCTTCCCGCGCCGGGTCCGGCGTGTCTCGCTCCTGCGCGCGAGCGACGAGCCCGGCCCACGGCAGCGAGAAAACCAGGACGCTCGGGACAAATGCCGACGATCGGAACATCCTCGTCCTCCTACTGCGGCCTGGAAATCGATCGCGGTCACATCGTACTTCCTCCTCATGGCTTCGTACGGTTCGGCTTCCGTGTTGCCGGTCGAGCCGGGACTTCGCGGCGTCTCGAGGCGACCGCCATCGCCGTGGATCTCGTTGTTCGCCGGGCGCCGCTCGGATACGATCGCGGCGGAAATTCCATGCCGACACCCGATAACTCCAGACCTCTCGTGGAGCGCGCGACAGGCGGCGATGCTGCGGCCATCGACGCGCTCCTCGAGCGTCACTTGCCGGCGCTCCGCGCGTTCATTCGGCTGCGGTCGAGCGACCAGATCCGCGCGCGCGAGTCGGTGTCCGATCTCGTGCAATCCGTCTGTCGCGAGGCGCTGCAGGACGTCGGCTCCTATCAGTATCGGGGCGAGGCCGCGTTCAAGCAGTGGCTCTTCACGATGGCACTTCGAAAGGTGATCGACCGCGGCCGCTATCTCGAACGACGCCAACAAGCCGCGGCCGTCGAGGTGCCCCTGGCGGGCGACGCGTCGGCGATGCCGTCGGAAAACTCGCGGCTCCTCGAGTGCTACGCCTCGTTCTGCACGCCGAGCCAGGACGCGATGATCCGGGAAGAAACCGAGCGCATCGAGCGCGCGCTGCTCCAGCTCCCCGACGACTATCGCGACATCATCATCGAAGCGCGCATCGTCGGCCTCTCGTACTCCGAAATCGCCGCGCAAACCGGTCGGAGCGACGAGGCCGTGCGCAAGCTCCTCGCGCGCGCCCTAGCCCGCCTCGCTCGCCTCCTCAAGTGACGCATACGGAGCCTGCTACGAAGATCCCTCCATCGCGTGATCGAGCAGTGCGAGCCTCAGGCAACGCGTTGGACGTCGACCGTGTATCCCAGGCTTTTGAGTCGTTTGACGTGGTATCGCATTTGCCTCTCGGGGTTG
>JACOTG010000086.1 GCA_016178505.1 Planctomycetota bacterium | reverse complement strand
GAAGGATCGGATTGCGACACCGCGATCGACACGAGCCGTCCGGGTGAGCCGATGGCTGCAGCAGCTTGCTCGATGTCGCGTCGAGGGATCGTCGCGGTCCATCGCGCAAACGGTGCGTCTCCACAGAAACCGCAAGTCACCCCGTGCAAGGGCGCGGCCGGAGCGCGGCCGAACACGAGAAAGACGTCCGACGTCGCGCCGCCGCACGTGCTGTGGAAATACCCGGTGAACGGCTTGCCCGAGACCGCGGTCACGAGCACGAGTCCGCGAGTTTCACAGACGGATCGGTCGATGCGAGGATCCTCGCCACCCACTCCGCGATAGACCTGGGACAGGACGCTGTCCATCAGCGGCGCGTCGACCTCGCCCGGCAGCGGCTCGGGGCCGTGAAGCGCGTAGGTTCGCGCGATGATCGCCTGCGCACGCAAGGCTTCACACGGGAAGTCCGCGGGCATCTCGGCGCCGACGACGCCGAGCAGATACTCGTCGATCGGAAGGCGATTGCGCAGAGAGAGAGTGGCGCCGCCCTCGCGTAGGATTTGCAGCGCGCCGCGGTAAGTCTTCCCGTCGACGCGGACGGCCCCCGATTGCTCTGGCACGAGCTCGAGCGCCGAGGCCGCGAGCGCGACGCCTCCGATGCGAACCCCGTTCGGCGCCGTTTCGACGCGGCCCTGATCCAGTGATCGTCCCGTTGCAATCGGTTTGCCGTCGACGAGACGAAGAACCTTGTAGGGTGATCGCACGGTGAGTTCGGCGCCGGCGACCGACTGGAGATCGCTCAAGTGGACGACGACGTCGGGCTGCGGCGCCGCGGAATCGGCGGCGACAACCCACCGTGTCATCGAGACCGCGACCAAGCAGAAGATCGCGGCGATGGCGATCGGGGGCCAGGACTCGAGTCTTCGTGTCGCAACGCTCAAGAGAAGAGGTCCCTTTCCTGGCCGCGGGCGATGCCCAGCGCTTCGTATGCACGGTCCGTGGCCCTGCGGCCGCGCGGTGTTTTCTCGAGAAAGCCCTGTTGCACGAGAAACGGCTCGTAGACGTCCTCTAGAGTATCGGGTTCCTCGCCCACGGTGATTGCAATCGTTTTCAAGCCGACGGGCTCTCCTCCCGAGCGAACGAGTGCACCGAGGATTCGGCGGTCGAGCTCGCCGAGGCCGAAATCGTCGATGCCGAGTCGGCGCAACGTCTCGTGGGCGAGCGGCTCGTCGATCTTCTTCGCGCCGCTGACCTGGCCGAGGTCTCGGACTCGTCGCAGAAATCGATTGGCGATCCGAGGCGTGCCGCGAGACCTCCGCGCGATGAGCTCGATCGCGTCCGGAGCCAGGCGAACACGGAGCAGGCGAGCCGACCGATCGAGGATCGCCGACAGGTGCTCCACCGGGTAGAAGTCGAGCCGTTCGAGGAGGCCGAATCGTCCGCGAAGCGGCGCCGATAGCAGTCCTTCGCGCGTCGTCGCGCCGACCAACGTGAACTTCTCGAGGTCGATGCGGATCGACCTCGCATTGGGTCCTTGGTCGATGATGATGTCGAACGTGAAGTCTTCCATCGCCGAGTACAGGCACTCCTCGACGGCGGCCGGGAGGCGGTGGATCTCATCGACGAACAGGACGTCGCCTCGCCGCAAGTTGGTGAGGACGCCGGCCAGATCGCGCACCCGTTCGATCGCCGGGCCGGACGTCGCGCGCAAATTGCCGCCGAGCTCCCGCGCGACGAGGTTGGCGAGCGTGGTCTTTCCGAGACCCGGCGGACCGGAAAGCAGCAGATGTTCCAGCGGCTCCTGGCGCGCGCGAGCCGCTTCGATCGCTACCTTGAGATTCCCGATGGCCGCTTGCTGCCCGACGAACTCGTCGAATGCGGTCGGGCGGAGCGCCGCGTCGAGCTGGCGGTCGTCCGAGACGGCGGTGCCGTCGAACGACGATTCTGCGTCACGCCCAGTCTTGCCGCGAGTCATCGTGAGATGCGCCCTCGTTGGACTCTCCGGCCTCTCCAGCCCGCTTCGGGAGCGCATGCCGTGGGGCCCAACCACGGCAAGGCGGGGCGCGATTGTATCAAAGGTCTTTGCGCGCGCCAGCGATCCCTCGAAGGCCCGCGAATGCGTTTGGCTTTCACTTCCGTGAGCGGTATCATGCGCGGCCATTATCGGGGTGGAAGGCGTGTCTCCGGCGACGGCGGGATTCGAGTGAGCGGCTTCGATCGTGCGCGGTCGCTCGCCTCGAATGACGGAACGAACCGCTTGCGGACGCGGAGCCCACGCCAACTGCTGAATCGGAAGCGAATTCGAGAAGAGGCGCGCTGCGGCACGGATGTTGCGCAAACCCGGCGCGTCCGACGGGGAGTACCGGGTCGGAAACGGTTGTTCCGGGTACTGGACTGGGAGGTCTGGAAAACATGACGAACGGAAGGGTCCTGTGTTCCGCTGCGCTGTCGAGCGTCGTCGTCGCACTCGTCGCCGGATGCGGCGGTGGGGGCGGCGGGGGCTCGAGCGGTAGGCTGGTCATCGTCCAAGGGATCAGTCCGACCAACGGTCAGGAGCTGTCGACCACTCCCGACCCCGTGCTCAACCAAGACATCGTCGTCACGTTCTCGGGGCCGCCGAAGGCGTCGACCGTCCTCGATCCCGCCGATCAGGTGAGCGGCCTCAGCGCGAACGTGCACGTTCGCAATCACAAGAGCGAGCGCGTGAAGGGCGTCCCGTTCCTCGGCGGTCGCGACGCGCAAGGGCGGTCCGTTCGCCAGCATCAGCCGAACGTAAACGCGACGCTCGCGAACATCCTGGACAACGACCCGTCGAACATCTTTCGCTTTGTCGCCGACAGCGACGGCGACCTCAACACGATCGAAACGTTCGAGCTCGACTCGACGTTGACGCCGCCGGCCGAGCAGATCACGGTCGAGGTGACGACGGGGGTGACGAACGGCGACGGTGAGGCATTGCTCCAGTCGTTCTGCTCGTCGTTCACGGTCGGACGCGACCGCATTCGTCCATCCGTCGTGTTCACGAGCCCGCCGAACAACGCTCAGAACGTCGGAACGTCGACGCCGATCGAGTTCCGATTCTCGGAGTCGATGGATCCGACGACCGTACGCCTTGGGACCGAGATCAACGTGCGGGCGACCGTGATCCAAGGCACGACCCCGGTGACTCGCTCGATGGTCGGCGTGATCACTCAGCCGAATCCCAACGACTCGTGCAGCTACGTATTCACGCCGACCGTTCCCTACCCGGGATCGGTGGCCGGCGGCAACACGATCGTCACCCTCGCCATCAACACGGCGGCCGGACCGAAGGACATGGCGGGTAATTTCGTCGGCGACGCCAACAACGCGCCGATCGTCTTCCCGCCGGGGTTCTTGGTTTCCTTCTCGACGGCCGCGGCACCGACCTTCCCGAACAACCCCGCCGTTCCGAACGTCGTGTTCTTCGGTCGAACGGGATCCCCCGGCGTCGGCGCGATCGCGTCGGATCAGGTGCCGGTCGTTCCCGGACGCACGTTGAACGGCGACATCAACGGCGACGGCGTCATCGACGCCCGCGACAACGACATCGTCGTTCCGAACTCGATTAATGCGAACGTCGGCACGCCGGTGGACATGGTCGTCGGTCCGTTCATCACGTCGGCACCACCGCCGGGGCTCGGCGCGCAGCAGGCGCAGATTCCGCCGCTTCCGAACCCGCCGTCGCCGCAACCGATCTTCTCGACGGCCACCACGGTGCCGTCGATCTGCGGCATGCCGCCCGTTGCGATTCCAAACAACAACAACAGCGATCTCGGCAACTTCCTCTACATCACCGACTCGGAAAACCGAGTCGTGCACGTCCTGAACAGCCAGAACATGCAGGAGCTGGCGACGATTGCGACGCCGGATCCGACCGGGCTTGCGGAGACTGCGGATCTCAGCTTCCTCTTGGTGACGAACTTCGGAACGGACTCGGTGTCGGTCATCGACACCCGTGTGACCTCTCCCACGTTCCACCAAGTGATCCGATCGATTCCGGTCGGCTCGGGCCCGCGCGGCATCGCGGCTCAGCCGGACGGCGAGGACGTGATCGTGTGCAACAGCCTCGGGAACTCGCTGTCGATCATCTCGTTGATGAACGGATTCACCGTTCGAAAGACGGTTTCCAGCAATCTCATCGGGCCCGATCCCTACGACGTTTGCTGCACGTACCGTTTGCCGTCGTTCGTCTTCGGCGGGTCGCAAACCTATTTCGGCTACGTGACCAACCGCGCCGGGAACTCGATCTCGATCTTCGAGTCCGGTCCCGACTTCCCGCTCCTCATCGGACCGGACGACGTCCGCACGCGCGTCGACGACAGCCCGACGGCGCACATTCGCCGTCCGAACGGCGTCTCGTGGGACACGCGCCAGGGTGCGTGGTACGTGAACAACGAGGACGGCACGGTGGGACACATGGACCTCGTCTTCATCGGACCGCCCCCGAATCCGTACTTCCCGAATCCGGCGCCGAATCGAGTGTTCCAGGTTCGAACCGTGACGCCGCCGTTCGGGCTTGGCGCCAGCGACATCACGCTGGGCAACAACTACACGTTGTGCAACTGCATCACGAACACGAAGACCTATATCCAGTGCCAGGGTGCAGTGAACATCTCGCCCCCGGTTCGCGCCTACATCGCGATGCAAGGCACCGGTGAGGTGTTGGTGTTCGATCCGTCGAGCCCCGACCTCAATCCGCTGGCGCGCATTCCCGCGGGTGGGCCGACGATCGTGACCACCTACTTCGAGCAGTGATCGCATAGTCGCAGACGACAACCGAAGCCCGGGCGCCTCGAACGTCCGGGCTTCGTCGTTTCGAAGTTGATCGGCGAGGCCTCCGCTGCTACGGTTCCGGCCCCATGCGTGAGACAGCAGCGTGAATGCGATCGTGGCGAACCCCGACGAGCGACTTTGGGCGCCGGATCCCGATCGAAAGACGTCGCGAGACGTTCGCGAGATGTTTGCGCGCGTGTCTGCGCGCTACGACCTCCTCAATCGAATCATCTCGCTCGGGCTCGACGATCGTTGGCGACGGCGCGCCGCGGATCTGGCGGAGCTCTCGGGCTCCGAGCGCGTTCTCGACGTGGCGACGGGAACCGGGGACCTCGCGCTCGCCTTCGGATCGCGGTTGCCGCGTGGCCGGGTGGTCGCCATCGACTTCTGCGCGCCGATGCTCGGACTGGCGCGCGCAAAGATGGCTCGTCCGAATGGGCCCGCTTCGACGGAACGACTGTCGCTGGCGGCAGCCGACGCGCTTCACCTTCCGTTTCGCGACGCGGCCTTCGACGTCGTGACGGCCGGGTTCGGCGTGCGCAATTTCGAAGATCTCGCCGCGGGTCTTCGTGAGATGCATCGCGTGCTGCGACCGCGCGGCCGCATCGTCATCCTCGAATCGTCGAACCCCGAAACGCCTGCGCGGCGCCTGCTCACGGGCGTTTACATGCGGCTCGTTCCGGCGCTCGGGCGCGCGCTGTCGCGGAGCGGAACCGACGCCTATCGTTATCTCGCCGAATCGATGAAGCGATTTCCGGATCGCGCGGCGTTCGAACGGTTGCTCGTCTCGTCCGGGTTCGAGTCACCGCGATCGGTTCCGCTGACGATGGGAATCGTGACCGTCACCGTCGCGCGCAAGCCGGGCTAGAGTCTTCGTCCGACCGCCGTCGTCGGTCGAATCGAAATCGAGTCGCAGGAGGTGATGCCGGTGCCGTATCGCGACCTTCGACATTTCGCCGAGACGTTGGAAGCGCGCGGACTCTTACGACGGGTTCGCGTGCCGGTCGATCGAGACCTCGAGATCTCGGAAATCACCGATCGCGTGAGCAAGCGCAACGGCCCCGCCCTCTGGTTCGAGAGCGTGAAGGGGAGCGACGTCCCGCTGCTCATCAACGCGTTCGGCAGCGTCGAGCGACTGTGCGTCGCGCTCGACGTCGAGTCGTGGAGCATGTTGATGCCGGCGGCCCGAAGCTCGGCGAGATCGCGCGGTTCTTTCCGAAGGAAGTAAACGAAGGGCCGTGTCAGGAGCTGGTCGAGACGGCTCACCCCAGCCTCGCGGCCTTTCCAATCCCGACGTGCTGGCCCGAGGACGGCGGCCGCTACATCACCTATCCGCTCGTCTTCACGCACGACCCGGAGACCGGAAAGCGAAATTGCGGGACGTACCGCATGCAGGTCTACGACGAGCGCACGACCGCTCTGCACATGCACCTCCACAAGGATGCGATGCGGCACTTCCAGAAGAGCCGCGAGAAGCGCCAGCGCATGGAGGTCGCCGTTGCCATCGGATCGGATCCGGCGGTTTGCTTCGCGGCGATCATGCCGCTGCCGCCGGACGTCGACGAGATGATCCTGGCCGGCTTCCTGCGCGGGGATCCGGTGAAGATGGTGCGCGCGAAGACCGTCGACGTGCTCGTGCCGGCGAATGCGGAAATCGTGCTCGAGGGCTACGTCGATCCCGCGGAGTCGCGGGTCGAAGGACCGTTCGGCGACCACACCGGCTTCTACTCGCTGGCCGACGACTATCCGGTTTTCCATCTCACGGCCGTGACGCGCCGCCGCCAGCCGATCTACCACTCGATTCTCGTGGGCCGGCCGCCACAGGAGGATTGCTGGCTCGGCCGGGCGATCGAGCGGCTCGCACTTCCCGTGATGCGACGCCAGTTTCCGGAGATCGTCGACGTGAACATGCCGTTCGAGGGGGTCTTCCACAATCTCATGATCGTGTCGATCAAGAAGCGGTACCCCGGCCACGCGCGAAAGATCATGCACGGAATCTGGGGGCTCGGGCAGGCGATGTTCACGAAGGTGATCGTGGTCGTCGAGGACGACACGAACGTCCACGACCTCGGCGAGGTCGCTTGGAAGGCGCTCAACCACATCGACCCGGAGCGCGATCTCGAGTTCGTCATGGGCCCCGTCGAGACGCTCGATCACGCGTCGCGGCTCCCGTGGTACGGTTCGAAGGTCGGCGTCGACGCCACTCGCAAGTGGAAGGAAGAGGGCTTCGCGCGCGAGTGGCCGAATGAAATCGTGATGTCGCCCGAGGTGCGCGACCTCGTGAGCCGCCGCTGGGACGAGTACGGCTTGTCGAAGCCCTGACGCGATCCCTGCATGACGCTTCGAGAGTACGGTCAACAGTCCAAAGAAGTCGCAGTCGGCATCTTCTTCGTGATTCCGTGCCTCGCGATCTACGAGATCGGGATCGTGCAGCTCGGGTCGGGCGTTCGCAACGGCGCCGACGTCTTGATGCGAAGCTGCTTCGCCCTCTTCGGTGCCCGTGGGCCGCTCGTCTTCAACTTTCTCGTGCTCGCTGCGTTCATCGTGGCGGCCATCGTTCTCCTGCGACGGAACCGGCCGGTGTTCGCGCTCTATCCGGCGATCCTCCTCGAGTCGGCCTTGTACGCGCTGCTTCTCGCGCCGACGGTGCTCTTCTTCGAGGATCGCCTGTTTCCCTATCTTTGCGCGGCGACCGGAAAGTCCCTCGGCGAGACGGGCCGCCTCCTGTCGATCGTGCTTTCCATCGGAGCCGGCGTGTACGAGGAGTTGTTCTTCCGACTATTCCTGCTCGGCGGGCTCGTGTTCGTCCTCGAGCGATACGGCGAAGTCCGGCGCTGGGTCGCGGTCACGGTCGCGCTCCTCGTATCGGCCGCTGTGTTCAGCGCGTTCCATCATCTCGGTGCGTTCGGGGAGCCGTTTCGCTTGGCGGCATTCGTCTTTCGCGCGATCTCGGGGATGATGCTGGGAGTGATCTTCCTGACTCGCGGCCTCGCGGTCGTGGTGTACACGCACGCGTTCTACGACATCCTGATCCTGCTCCAGCAGCACTCGCGAATGACGGCGTCGTGATATCTTGGCCGATTCGATGAGCCGAGAACGCGCCGTCATTCATGCCATCACCGGAGCTTCGGGTGCTCCCTATGCGCGGCGACTCGTGCAGGTGCTCGCGGCGAGCGGCGTTCGAGTCCACCTGACGATGTCTTCTGCGGGCGCGCGCGTGCTGCTCGAGGAGCTGGGGATTCGCGCGGACCCGGCGCAGTTCGATCCGCGCCTGTTCGACGTCGAATCCGACCTCGTGACGTACCACCGTCCCGAGGATGTCGGCGCCTCGATCGCGAGCGGCTCGTTCGGCGCGTCGGCGATGGTCGTCTTGCCGTGCTCGATGGGAACGGTGGCGCGCATCGTTCATGGCGTGTCGTCGAACCTCATCGAGCGAGCGGCGGACGTCATGTTGAAGGAGCGGAAGAAGCTCGTGCTCGTGCCGCGCGAGACTCCGCTGTCCTCGATTCACTTGAAGAATCTTCTCGCGGCGACGCGCGCCGGCGCGGTCGTCCTACCGGCGATGCCGGGCTTCTACCACCGCCCGACGACGCTCGAGGAACTCGTCGACTTCGTCGTGACGAAGGTCCTCGATCAGCTCGGCGTCCCCTCGGACCTCATCCGACGCTGGGGGAAGGCGCCGGGCCGCTGACGTCGGAGTCGGCGCCGAGACCTCTCGGGCGAGCAGATTCGAGTCATCGACAGCCGAGTGCCGTCGTCCGGGGTCTGACCCCAATAGCCGGTTATAGCGGGGTGCGGCGGAGGCGGAGGGCGTTGGCGATCACCGAGACGGAGCTGAAGCTCATCGCCGCGCTCGCGATCATCGGGCTCAGCAGCATTCCGAACAACGGATAGAGGGCGCCCGCGGCGATGGGGATGCCGAGCGCGTTGTAGAAGAACGCGAAGAAGAGGTTTTGGCGCACGTTCCGAAGCGTCGCGCGGCTCAAGCGGCGGGCGCGCACGATTCCGCGCAAGTCTCCCCGGACAAGCGTCACCGCCGCGCTCTCGATCGCCACGTCCGTGCCGGTTCCCATTGCGATGCCGACGTCGGCCTCGGCGAGCGCGGGAGCGTCGTTGACGCCGTCGCCCGCCATGGCGACGCGATGGCCCTCGGAGCGAAGGCGCTTTACCGCCGCTCCCTTTTCGTCGGGCCGCGCTTCCGCGATCACGCGGGCGATGCCGAGGCGTCGCGCGACGACTTCGGCGGTCGCACGGCTGTCGCCGGTGAGCATCACGATCTCGATACCGTCTTCCCGGAGCGCACGAATCGCTTCCGGGGTCGACTCCCGGATGGGATCCGCGACCGAGAGTAGGCCTGCGAGCTTTCCGTCGATCGCGAGGAACGCGACGGTTCGACCTTCGCGCCTCTCGGCTTCGGCGCGCTCGGCGAGCGGCGTGGTGCTGGCGGTGTTGGCGTCGACGAATCGCGCATTTCCGAGCGCGATCCGCCGCCCGCCGGCCATGCCGATCACGCCTTCGCCCGCGTGCGACCGGAATTCGCTGACGGCGAGCAGTGAGAGCCCGCGCTCGCGTGCGGCGCCCACGATCGCCGCGGCGAGAGGGTGCTCGCTTCCTTGCTCGACGCTTGCGGCCGACGACAGCAGGTCTTTCTCGTCGAATCCCGACGCGGCAACGACGTCGACGAGGCGCGGCTTTCCTTCGGTCAGCGTGCCGGTCTTGTCGAGGACGAGCACGTCGACCGTCGCCAGGAGCTCGAGGGCTTCTGCATTCTTGACGAGCACGCCGGCAGCCGCGCCGCGGCCGGTGGCGACGCCGATGGACATCGGGGTCGCGAGGCCGAGGGCGCACGGGCAGGCGATGATGAGCACGGCGACGGCCGCGATGAGGGCGTGCGCCAGCCGGGGCTCGGGCCCGATCGTCGCCCAGAGGACGAACGCCACGATAGCGATGATGACGACGGCGGGCACGAACCACGCCGCCACGACGTCGGCGACGCGCTGGATCTTTGCTCGACTCCGCTGCGCCTCGGACACGAGGGCGACGATCCGCGCGAGAAGCGTCTCGCTGCCGACCCGCTCGG
Organism: Planctomycetota bacterium; assembly: GCA_016178505.1. Lineage (GTDB taxonomy): Bacteria > Planctomycetota > JACOTG01 > JACOTG01 > JACOTG01 > JACOTG01. The sequence goes on along the minus strand of JACOTG010000086.1, from coordinate 13,454 downwards.
CGCGCATGAGAAAGGTGCCACTCACGTTCACGGTGCCGCCGATGACGCGATCGTTCGCCTGCTTCTCGATCGGCATCGACTCGCCGGTGACCATCGACTCGTCGACGGCGCTCGCACCCTCCAGCACGACGCCGTCGACGGGCACCTTCTCGCCGGGCCGCACGCGAAGCCGGTCACCGTGATTCAGGGTCTCGAGTGCGACGTCACGCTCCGATCCGTCGTCCGAAACCACGCGCGCCGTCGGCGGAACGAGATCGAGGAGCGCTCGAATCGCGGCCCGCGTTCGCTTGCGCGCGCCGAGCTCCAAGACTTGACCGAGCAGGACGAGCGTCGTGATCACCGCAGCTGCCTCGAAATAGACCGGAGCGCGGCCGTGCTCGTCGCGAAACGATGCGGGAAAGATCGAAGGCAAGAAGGTCGCCGTCACGCTGGACACGTAGGCCGCGCCCGTTCCCATGGCGATCAGCGTGAACATGTTCGGGCTCCGGTGGCGCACCGACGCCGCCGCGCGAACGAAGAACGGCCAACCGCCCCAGACGACGACCGGCGTGGAGAGAAGCAGCTCGATCCACGTGGCGAGAGTGGGCGAGAGGACGCGCGATACGGGATCGCCTGGGAGCATCCCGGACATCGCGATGAGAAACACCGGGAGCGAAAGCGCGAGACAAAGCCAGAAGCGACGCGTCATCGCGCGAAGCTCGCCGTCATCCTCGTCGCCCGCTCCGGGCTCCATCGGTTCGAGCGCCATCCCGCACTTCGGGCACGAGCCCGGCCCCTCCTGAACGACCTCGGGGTGCATCGGACAGGTGTAACGTGCGCCCGATTTGGCAGGCGCGTCCGTGCGTGCGGCATCGGGCGGTCCCAGGAACTGCTGAGGATTCTTCTCGAACGCGGTCGCGCAGTGCGGGCAGCAGAAGTAGAAGTCGCGCCCGGCGTGAACGACCTTTGGCGCCGTCGCAGGATTCACGTCCATCCCGCACACGGGATCTCTTGCCGTCTCTGCCGCGTTCGTGCGAGTGCTGTCCATCGGTCCCTCGATTTCGAACGCGGAGCATAACTTGTTTTGAACATCGGTCGACGAGTTCGACGTCGAGCGAACTTGACAGGATCCGTTGCTCGGATACAAGCGGTCCGGGGTTTTCGGCGTGAGACCCCGAGGAGGTCGATCGATCCGTGTGGCGCGGCGCGGCGTGGGCTTGCATCGTGATCGGTTGGGGGATGCTCGACGGGGACCGTGGCGGATTCGATCCTCCGTTGCCGATCCGCGAGCTCGACACACCTGCGCAAGAGAAGGGACCGTTTCTCAGCGCCGACGGACTTCGCCTCTACTTCCACCGGCAAGCGGGGCGCGTCGACTCGGACGCTGCCGAATCGACGATCTGGTGCGCGAGCCGCGAATCGCTCGACGCTCCGTTTCGCGAACCCGTCGTGGTGCTCGTGAACGGGGGCGATCCGACGCTGACTCCGGACGAGCTGACGATCGTTTTCGTTCGCCGCGCCGACGGACCCGCGGGCGCAAACCTCGATCTCTTCACCGCCACTCGGACGTCACGCGATTCGGCATTCGCGGCGGCCAATCCGATCGTCGATCTGAACACGCCAAGCAACGAGGTGGGGCCGAAGCTGACGCGCGACGGGGTCGCGCTGTACTTCGCATCCGATCGGCCCGGCGGAAGGGGCGGCTACGACATCTGGCTTTCGGATCGGAAGACCGACGGAAGCGGATTCGGATCCCCGCGCAACCTCGACGAGCTGAACGGTCCGTCAGAGGAAGCGAACCCGGAAGTCACGAGCGACGGGCTGTCGATCTACTTCGCGAGCGATCGAGCGGGCGGACTCGGTCATTGCGACCTCTACGTCGCGACGCGTGCATCGCGCTTCGATCGGTTCGGGACCCCGCGTAACCTCGAGGGACTCAACAGCCCCATGCCGGACAAGGCGCCGACACTCAGCGCGGACGGTCGCGTCCTCGTCTTTCGTTCGAGCCGCGCTGGCGGCGCGGGCCTCTCGGACCTCTACGTCACGCGCCGAACGAACGAGGCCGCGACGCCGGCGAAACGCTGAGGCGCCGTCCACGAGTCAACGCTTGTCCGGCGTCGACCCTCCCGCTTTGTCGAGCACGTCCTGGAACGGTTTCGGCGCGGCGGGGTGGAGCTCGAGCCCGCGCTTGGCGGCTGCAGCCGCCGGTGCCGCATTGCCCCGCGCTAGCTCCGCCTTTGCGAGAGCGAGGTAGCCGCTCGCGTCCGTCGGACGAAGCTCGATCGCTCGCGACGCGAGCGCCACCGCTTCCCCGGCGCTGCGCAAATTGGCCGGGGCCTGCCAACCGAGGAGATGGGCGAGCGCAACGCACGCCGCGGCTTCGGTGTCGCCGCGAAGCTGGATGGCGCGTCGATACTCGTCGATCGCCTGCGGGAACCGCGATTGGACGGCGTCGAGCTCACCGAGGAAGAAATGTGCCGTCGCGCAGTTCGGGTCGAGGGTCAGGGCCTGCTTCAGGTGAGCCGCGGCCATCGTGCGCTCGCGTTCGCTGCTCCGAAGTTGCGCACCGCCGAGGAGCGCGAGCACGGTCGCGTCCGGCGTGCCGGTCGTGGCGACGCGCTCGAGTTTCCGCGCGGCGTCGGCGGGCCGATTGTCCTCGAGGAAAAGGCGGCCGAGCGTGATCGCCGCCTCGCGCATCGCCGGCTCGACGAGCAGCGCACGCTCGAGCGCTTGAATCGCGCCGCGACGATCCGACGTCAACTCGAGCACGGTGGCGAGTCCCACGAGCGACTTCGCATCGCGGGGATTCTTCGCGAGCACTCGGTCGAACTCCGCTCGCGCTTGCTCCGAGGCGCCGACCTCCGCGTAGGCGATGCCGATCGCCCGTCGGAGCAAGACGCGCTCTCCCGCGAGGGCTGAGGCACGCTCGAGCGATTCCATGGATTCGGTCGTCTGTCCGAGCCCGATCTGGGCTTTCGCCAGTCCGATCTCGGCGGCCGCGTCGCGCGGGTTTCGTCCGAGGATCGTTCGGTACTCGAGTGCCGACTTGTCGAACTCGCGTCGCTTGCCGTACTCCGCGGCCAACAGGTGGCGCGCGTAGTGGCTGGTCGGGCGCTTGTCGAGTGCGATCCGAATGGCATCCATTCCCGCTTCGACCTCGCCGCCGTCCAGGTATCGTTCCGCGAGGCGGACGTCGTCCCAGACTCCCAGGAGGTCTTTTGGATCGCGCGGGATCAGCGACTCCTCGCCGCGCTTCCGCTCTTCCGGCGTCGCCGTGACGTATCCCAGCGCGCGAATGCGATCGGTGACTCTCGGGTCGGGAGTCCCGCTGATGAGGGCGAAGGGTCGATCCGACTCGAGCTTCTCGCGAAACGCGACGAGTTCCTTCCAGAGCGCGGCCTCGTTCGAACTCGGATCGGGCGTGACCGCGAGGTTCGTGGCCTCGGCCGGATCGACCTCGAGGTCGTACAGCTCCGGCGCCGGCGCATCGATGATCTTCCATTTTCCCGAGCGCAGAGACGTGAGCGGCGCCCATCCGTACCCGAAGTAGGGATAGAAGCTCTCGAGATAGCGCCGGCGTCCGGCGTCGAAAGCGGCGGGCGCATCGCCGCCGTCGAGCAGAGGCACGAGGCTTCGTCCCTGGACGGTGCGCGGTCGCGGCGCGCCCACGAGGTCGAGGATCGTGGGGGTGACGTCGGCTAGATCGACGGGCGCGGAAGAGGTCGCTCCGGCCGCCACCCTCCCCGGCAACGAAATCACGAGCGGTACGTGCACGGTCGAGGAGTAGAGGAAAAGGCCGTGCGTCGCTTCGCCGTGTTCGCCCAGCGACTCGCCGTGATCCGCCGCGAGCACCCAGAGGATCTTCGCGTTCTCGCCGCGCATCCGATGGATCCCGTCGACCAAGTTGCCGATCTCCCGATCCATGTAAGCGATCTCGCCGGCGTACAGATCGGCCGCGAACTCGTCGGAGAACGGCGGCGGCGGGTTGTAGTCGGCATGCGGATCGAAGTAGTGAACCCAGAGGAAGAACCGGCGGTCGTTGTCGTTTCCGCCGAGAGTGCCGATCCATCGCAGCGCGCGGCGCGTGACTTCCTCGGCGCGTCGCTCGCGCACCTTGATGTCGGCGATTTCGTGCCCGCCGGTCAGGTCGTCGTCGTAGTTGCCGAATCCCTGATTCAGTCCGAATTGCGACTCGAGGGTCGTCGCGCCGATGACGGCGCCGGTCGCGTAGCCGTCTTGCCTCATCGACTCGGCCAGCGTTTGAGCCGACATCGGCAGCCGGAACATGCCGTTGTGCCGGACGCCGTGAAACGGAGGATACGTACCGGTCAGGATCGTCGCGTGTGACGGAAGGGTCAGCGGCACCGGCGTCTCGGCGTCGGTGAATCGCATGCCGGCCGCGGCGATGCGATCGATCGACGGCGTCTTCGACTTCGTTCCACCGTAACAGCCGAGGTAGTCCGGCCGCGTCGTGTCCATGGTGACGAGCACGACGTCGAGCTCCGGTTTCGGGGTGGGGGTATTCGAAACGTGCGCCGCCCACCACGTGGCCGCGACCAACAAGAGGAGAGCGACGAGGACGAACGGTCGTCGTTTCTGCGATTGCGAAGAAGCCATGCGCCCCGCCGATCTCTCTTCGTGTCGTCGATGTGCCGGGAAGGGACTTGCACGTCATTCTAACCGACGATCACGCGCCTTGATTACCGCTCGCGACGACCTAGAATCCGCTTCGTCCGGGCCGTTCTGCGAGTCCTTCAGAGGAGCTCGATGTCCATCCGTCTCTATCTCAGCCTCGTGCGCTTCCCTCACACGATCTTTGCGCTGCCGTTCGCGGTGATGAGCGCGTGCCTCGCCGCCCAAGGATTTCCCGACTGGCGAACGCTCCTGTGGATCGGCGTCGCCATGGTTGCGGCCCGCAGCGCCGCGATGGCGTGGAATCGGCTCGTCGACCGCCACGTCGACGCGCGAAACCCGCGTACGGCGGGACGCGAGATCCCGGCCGGCAAGCTGCGCCCGGCGGCCGTCCTCGTCTTCACGATCGCGATGTCGGGGCTCTTCGTCCTGGCGGCGGGAATGCTCAACCGAACGGCGCTCGTCCTCTCGCCGGCGGTCCTCGCCGTGCTCCTCGGCTACTCCTACGCGAAACGCTTCACGGCGCTGTGTCACTTCTGGCTCGGCGCCGCGCTCGGTTTGTCGCCGCTCGGCGCGTGGGTTGCCGTCGTCGGCGATCGCGCGTGGTCGACGTGCGGCGTGCCGCTCCTCCTCGGTGCGGCGGTGCTCCTATGGACGGCGGGATTCGACATCCTCTATGCGTGCCAGGACGTCGACGTCGATCGCCGAGAGGGACTGCACTCGATTCCGCGCGCGCTCGGGATCGCCGGCTCGCTGCGGTTGTCTTCCGCGCTGCACGCGCTCATGGTCGCGCTCCTCGTGCTCGTCGGATCGATGGCGGGGCTCGGCATCGTTTACGGGGCAGGGATCGTCGTCGTCGCCGCGCTCCTCGCCTACGAGCACTGGATCGTGACGCCGCGCGATCTCTCGAAGTTGAACGTCGCCTTCTTCACCGTCAACGGATACGTCTCGCTGCTCTTCATGGTCTTCACGCTCCTCGACCTCTTCGTGAGGCGCGGACCGTGACGGCGAAGCTCGCGACGGCGACTCGAGCGCGCGTGCTCGCGATCGTCGGCGACGAAGCGCACCTCAAGGAGGAAGCCCTCCGCGCGGCGATCCGCGAGCGGTTCCCCGAAGGCGATCCCGGCGCGGCGATCGTCACGTTCCGGGCCCCAGGGAAATCGTCCGATCCCGAGGACGGCACGATTGCGAGCTTCTTCGGGGAGGTGGAGACCGCGCCGCTCTTCGGCGGCACGAAGCTCGTCGTCGTTCGTGAAGCCGATGCGCTGACCTCGGAAGAGAAGACGCGAGTCCGTCTCGAGGCCGCGCTCGGACGAATTCCGTCGAAGGTCGAGCTCGTGTTGATCTTCGATTCGCTGCCGCAGAACACGCGCGTCGCGAAGCGCATCGCGGAGATCGGCGCGCGCGTCGAGTGCAAGAAGCCGTACGCGCGCGTCGCGCCGTGGAAGGCCGCGCGGTCGCCGTACGAGACGCCGCTCGTCGAGTGGATCGTCGACCGTGCGCGCGAAAGGGGCCTGCGCATCGAACCGAGCGAGGCGTTTCTCCTCGGCGAAACCGTGGGCGACGACCTGGGAATGCTCGACTCGGAGCTGGAAAAGCTCGACCTCTATCTGGGTCCGGCGACGACCGGGCCGCGCGCCGTTCGTCGCGAGCACGTCGAGGCGCTGGCCGCGGGCGGACGTACGTTCCCGGCGTTCGATCTCGCCGACGCCGTCGCGCGACGCGATCGAGGCGAGGCGATCCGTATCCTGCGGATCCTCTTCGATCAGGGCCTCGCGACGGGCGACCGGAGGGTGGGCGCCGACGCCGTCCACGTGCTCTTGATCGGGGCGATCCACGGAAAGTTGCAGCGCGCGGCGATCGCTCGCGGTCTCCTCGACCAGGGCCGCAGCGCCGACGAAGTGGCCGACGCGCTCAAGGTGCCACCGTTCCTGCGCCGGCCGTTCGCGGCGGAGCTTCGCACGCGCACGCGAGACGAGTTGGAGTCGGCGCTTCGCCGATTGTTTCGCGCCGACCTCGACCTCAAGGGCGCGGGGATCTTCCCCGATGCGATCGTCGAGCGCCTCGTCATCGACCTCACGGAGCCGGCGGTGCGCGCATGAATCGAATCCACGTTCTGCCCGAGTCGGTCGTCAACCAGATCGCGGCCGGCGAAGTCGTCGAGCGACCTGCGTCCGTGGTGAAGGAGCTGGTCGAGAACGCCATCGATGCGGGTGCGCGACACGTGACCGTCGACGTTTTCGAGGGGGGCAAGCGCCGCATCCGGGTCGTCGACGACGGCTCCGGGATGTCGGCGGAAGATCTGCCGCTCGCGTTCGCGAGCCACGCGACGAGCAAGATCGAAGGATCGGGCGACCTCTTCCGCGTGAAGAGCCTCGGGTTCCGCGGCGAAGCGCTCGCGTCGATCGCCTCCGTGTCGCGCGCTCGGATCGTGACGCGCGAGCGCAGCGCGCCGGGCGGCCACGAGATCACGTGCGACTGGGGCGAGCTTCGCGCAGTCAAGCCGATCGGCGCACCCGAAGGAACGACCGTGGAGGTGGAGGAGCTGTTCCACCGCGTCCCCGCGCGCCGGCGGTTTCTCAAGAGCGACGCCACGGAAATGGCGCACGTCACGGAAGTCGTCACGCGGATCGCGCTCGCGCGACCGGACGTGGGTTTTCGGCTTCGCCACAATGACCGTGACGGGCTCGACCTTCGTGCCGCCGAGAGGGAGCGCGAGCGGATCGAGGCGCTGTTCGGCGGGGAGCTCGGGGACGTGCTTCTCCCCGTGTCTGCGCGAGCGGGAGGCCTCGCCGTCCGCGGGCTCGCCGGCGCACCGTCCGCGGACCGCTCGCGGCCCGACCGGCAGTACGTCTTCCTCAACGGGCGCTTCGTTCGCGATCGAAGCCTGAGCCACGCGATCTTCGCGGGATACGAGGGCTTCCTCATGTCGGGCCGCAACGCGATCGCGTTCCTGTACCTCGACGTGGACCCCGACGAAGTGGACGTGAACGTGCATCCGACCAAGATCGAAGTGCGCATTCGCCCCGCGCGAGAAGTGCACGATCTCGTCGTCCGCGCGATTCGCGAAGCGCTCGTGGCCCGCGGTCCGGGCCGGTCGCTCACACCCGAAGTGACGCCGCGCGCCGTGTCGGAGGCTCCGTCCTGGCTCGTCGCTCCGCGCGGCTCGGAGGTTCGCGAGACTCCGCTCTTCGGCGCGAGCACGCCCGCGATCGCCGCCGTTGCCGCGCCCGCGACGGCGACGCGACGATTGCTGCAGATTCACTCGAGCTTCGTGCTCGTCGAAACGGACGACGGCTTCGCGGTCGTCGATCAACACGCGTTGCACGAAGGGATCTTGCACCATCGGCTGAAAGAAAAGGTGCGCTCGGGGCCGCTGCTCTCGCAGCGGCTTCTCGCTCCGCAGGTGGTGACGCTGCCGGCGACCGAGCGCGCGGCGCTTCTCGAGCATGCGGTTGCGCTCGAGCCGCTGGGGCTGCTCGTCGAGCCGTTCGGCGAGGACGCCGTCGCCATCCAGGGCGTGCCAGCCCTCTTGCGAGAACTCGACGCGCGGCCCCTCGTGCGCGAGCTCGCGGCGAAGCTCGTTGCAGGTGAGGTCGTGAACGATCCGGCGGCGATCCTCGACGCGGCGATCGACATGGCCGCGTGCAAGGGAGCGGTGCGCGCCGGCGATTCCCTGTCACCCGAGAAGATCGAAGCCCTCCTTTGCGAGAGCGAGTCGCTGCCGTCCAGCTACGCGTGCGCGCACGGCCGACCGCACACGGTGAAGGTGACGCTGCGTGAAATGGAGCGCTGGTTTCGCCGCCACTGACGACGGCGGGGGCAAGCGCCGGGGATTCGCGCATCGACTGCGGATTTCAGCGCAACCGACGATGGGCATCGACAGGTGCCGGAGATGCGAACGATGTACAGGCGCAGACGATTTCGAAGCTCGGACGGATGCGAAGGGATCGGTGCGTTTCACGAGAGAGCCGAACGGCGCGGAGCGTTGATGATGAACTCGAGCATTCTGTTGACGGTGTTCCTTGCCCTCGTGCTTCTGCAGCCACGGGATGACGCGAGGCCGAACTTCTTCCCGCCGACACCGATCGCGGAGCTGAACACGCCCTGCCGCGAGAAGGGACCGTGGATCAGCTGCGACGGCCTGCGCCTCTACTTCACCTCCGATCGGCCCGAGTGCGCGCCGACCGAGCGCGCCATGAACATCTGGCGTGCTTCTCGCCGATCGGTCGAGGACGAGTTCGGTTCGCCGGAGGTCGTCATGATCGACGGCGGCGACCCGTCGCTCTCGGCCGACGAGTTGACGCTCTTCTTCGTTCGCGTCGCCGCAGGCCCGCTGCGACGCAATTTGGACTTGTTCGTGAGCCAACGACCTTCGACGGACGCGGCGTTCGGCAACCCGTCACCGGTGCTTGGACCGAACTCGCCGTTCGACGAAGTCGGTCCCAGCGTGAGCGCCGATGGCCGCCGCCTCTACTTCGCGTCGAACCGACCGGGCGGACTCGGCGAATACGATCTGTGGTGTTGCGAACGCGCAAGCGACGTCGACCCGTTCGGCGCGCCGCGAAACCTCGTCGAGCTGAACAGTTCCGGGGAGGAGGCGAATCCGACGGTCGCAGCCGACGAACTGTCCCTGTGCTTCGCGAGCGATCGTCCCGGGTCTCGCGGCATGGATCTCTACTGGGCATCGCGCACGGCGCCCGACGACACGTTCGACGTGCCGGTCAACCTCGTGGACCTCAACAGCCCGCGGGTCGACAAGGCGCCGGCGTTGACGTGCGACGGTCGGCTCCTCGTCTTCCGATCGACGCGCGACGGCGGCGCCGGGCTCTCCGATCTCTACGTCGCGCGTCGAGACTTGCCGCCGGCGCCGGCGAACGCTCGACCGCAGCCCGTGCGTTTCGACCGCGAGGAATCGCCCGAGATCCAGATTCAGGCGCTGCGGACTCCCATGCGAGACGTCTCGAAGGGCGATCCGCTGCCGTGGACGGCGCGCGTGTTCGTGGATCCGGACAAGCTTCGACCGGGCCACGTGCCGGAGTGGGAACACTTCCGCGTCTACGTGGGCCTCGTCGATTCGAATTGCGCCGATCGGGCGGCCGCCGAATCCGAGGTCATGTACGAAGAAGCTCCGCTCGTCTCGGTCGAGCTCACCGATGCGGAGGGCTTGGCCACGCCGGATCCAGAGGGACTTTGGTTTCGGAAGATCCGCTTCGAGCCGCCGGCACCGCTGCGCGAGCGGTTGAGCGCGGCTCGAGGCGACCGCGCGCCGATGGTCGCCGTTCGAGCCGAGGTCTCGATCGCCGGCGCCAGCGAGCCGTCATCGTCGGCGAATCGCCGCGTGCGATCCGACGTCGCGATGGGAATCGATTCGCGCGTCGAGAGCGGCGGAGTCTTCCATCTCGACCGTCCGCTCGCGGTCGGATGGGTGAAGTCGAAGCCCGCACTCGCGGCGGACGCCCGGCGCGAGCTGCGTCTCGCCGGTACGGGCTTCGTTCGAAACGTCGCGTCGGTCGTGACGTTCGAGGACGAGCACGGTGAAGCCGTCGCCACGACGCGCGGCATCGTCCTCAACGAGTTCATGATGCGATGTCCGCTCCCGAGCGCGCTCGCCGAGCACGCCGGTCCGCTCCGGATTCGCGTTTCCAACGGACCGCGTGAGGTCGCCCTTCGAGTCGACTCGATCGCCGGGATTTGATCGCGTCGCGCTGAAGCAACCCGTGGCCGCCAACCGTCAATGCGTCGCACTCGCGTCCGCGCGCGGGTAAATGCAAAGGAAGGTGGAAGTGGCCGGCGACAACGGCACGCCCTCGTTGACGCGAACGACGTTGAAAGCGTAGGCGCTCGGGTTCAACTCCCAAGTCGCCGTCGGCTTGGCGAGCGTGAACGTGAAGTCGAAGCGCCCGTCCTTTCTGACGTCTCCGTAGTACGCCGCGAGACGCTCTCCGCCGGGACGTGGGAAGATCTGAAAGCACACGCGCGCCGCGACGCCTTCAACCTGGCCTACGACGTGGACCTCGTCGCCATCGCGAAACGAGTAGCCCGGGAGATCGGAGAGGAGCCGAATTCCATTTCGCGCGAAAACGTCGCGCGGAAGATTGCTGTCGCCCCGGAATCGTTTCATGCGCGCCGGCACCGGACCGGACTCGCAGAACTCCGCCGCACGGGGACCTCGCAGCCCACCGCCAAAGTCCACGAAGCAGATTCCGATCGACTGCAGCAACCGATCGACCACTTCGAAATGGAGATGCGGCTGGGTCACCATGCCGGTGCGGCCGGAGAGCGCGAGCGCCTGACCAGCGACGACCACGTCTCCCGGCTTCACCGTCGCGGACAACTGCTGAAGGTGTCCGTAGATCGAGAATCTCGCATCGCCGTGGTCGAGCACGATCATGTTTGTGGCCCAAACGAACTTCGGATCGTAGCCACCGACGGTCGACTGATCCGTGACCTCGACGACACGTCCGGTGGCGGCGGCCGTGACGACCGAACGCTCGGGCATGTCGAAGTCGTACGCGTAGACGTGGAGTCCGAAGTGCGTCGGCGGGCTCTGGTTGCCCTGCAGCACCGAGTAATTGGTTCCCGTGGGGAACGGAAGCTTGAACTCCAGCGGCGTGTCGTCAGCGGCAGTTTTCTGCGGGGAATTGGGCGAGCAACCGAGAACGATCGCGAGGAGGCCCAGCAGCATGCGCCCCGCCGACCGGCGATTCGTGCGCCTCACCAAGTCGAACCGATTCCTTTTCCTTCCGAAGTGCGTCCGCGGTCCGAAGTGACGAATGGGTGCGGCGCCGCGTCGTCGGAAAACGTTGGCCAGGGCTCCTCGTCGGTCGCGACATTGTCGCCACGCGGCGTTTCTACCGTCAACGAGTGAGACGACAGCCCGCCCTTGCGGTGAGCCCGCGCCGCAGATCGGTACAGGGCCTTGTTCGGTGGGACACGAACGCGTTACGCTGGAGCGACCTCTCGGGCCGCACCGGGGACTGTGGGCTCACTTTGCTGATGGCATTTCAGATGGCTCGTCGCATCGCATGCTCGTGTCGGCGCTTCCTCTTCGTGGTCGGACTCTGGGCGCTTCACGCCGTCAGCGCCATGGCCCAGTGTCGTCCGCCGGCGCGTGCGGAGCTCCTCGCGGAGACGGGCGCTCCCGGCGACTACCTCGGCACCGCCTCCAGCGCGAACGTCGATCGCGTCGCCGTCGGCGCGCGACATCACGACGGCCTCGCCGTGGACTCGGGTGCCGTGTACGTCTTCGAGCGCGTCGGAGACTCGTGGGCTTCCGTCGCCGAGATCCCGGCGCCTGCGGATCACCTCGACTTCGGCAAGGCCATTTCCCTCGAGGGAGACCGGATGCTCGTCGGCTCGCGCGACGTCCTTCACCGCGGGTGGGTTCACGTCATCGAGCGCACGAACGGAGTCTGGAGCGAGGTCGACGCACTGACCAACGCCGACGTCGGCGGCACCGAGAAGTTCGGCAGCGCCGTCTATCTCCAGGGCGATCGATTCGTTGCCGGCGACTTTTCCGAGAACGGTTCGCGCGGCGCGGCCTACGTCTACGATCGCGTGGCCGGCGTTTGGACTCGCACGGCGCGACTCGCCGTTGCGAGCGGGCGCGCGAACGACGAGTTCGGAGTCGACGTGGCGTTCGATGGAACCACCGTCGTCGTCGGCGCCCGCGGCGAGCTCGGCCCGTTCGGTCCCAACGGAGCCGTCCACGTCTACGACGACGACGGCGTGGGAGGATGGACCGAGGTCGCGGTATTGACTGGTTCCTCTCCGACGATCGATTTCGGAACCGTCGTCGATCTCGCAGGAGACGTTTTCGCCGCCGGCACACCTCACGACCCGGAGTTCGGGACCAATTCCGGAGCGGCTTGGGTGTTCGAGCGCGCGTCGGGGACGTGGTCCGAAGTGATGAAGCTCTCGGCCGCCGGCGCGCAGCTCGGCGACATCCAAGGGGACTCGATATCGCTCGACGGCCCCGCGCGTCTCGTCGTCGGGGCACACGGCAACGACGACGTCGGCGACGCCGCCGGCGCCGCGCACGTCTATGAGAAGGTCTCTGGGACATGGCGCGAGACCGCGACACTGTACGGCTCGGACTCGCGACCCGGCGACCAAGTCGGAAAGTCGGTTTCGGCGAGCGGCGGCACGGTGGTCATCGGAGGCCCCTTTCACGACGATCGCGGCGACGACTCGGGCGCCGCGTACGTCTTCGACGTGTCGCCGCTAGCGACGCGCGCCGGAAATGTGAATGCGGGCAGTGGAGCGATCACGGACGTGCTCTTCCTGAACGGACAGTCCGGCGAGGGAGCCGAGCGACTGTTACGCGTGGCGCCGAGCGATTCCTTCGAGCTGCGGATCGACGGGCCGCCATCGATGCCGGACGGCGCGCGGTACGTGGTGTACGCGTGGCGCGGAGAACCGACGCCGCTCACGTGCGAGAGCCTTCCGCGAGGCGTCGGCACGATCGCGATGCCGACCCCGCTGTCGGGCCGAGCGCCGCAGCCCGTTCGGCGAGCGAACACCCTCGGGCCTCGCGCGCTCGGCCGCGAGAATTGGCCGGCGCACTTCAGTCCCACGCGCCCGGCGCCGTGGATCCTTCTCTCGCTCCCGTCCGGCGTCCACCGGATCGGTCGCTTCACCTTTCAGGGCATCATCCAGGATCCGACCGCCCCCGTGACGCACGTCGCCGTGACGAACGGGATCGTCGTCTCGTCGGAGTGACGTCGCGGCGCAAGGTCGTTTTGTGGGTCTCGATCGCGAGGATCTTGTCGCCCTTTTCCGGAATCTCGAAGGGCTGCTTGGCCAGGACGGCGTCGGATGCACTCGAGTCGAGCCCGGCG
>JACOTG010000167.1 GCA_016178505.1 Planctomycetota bacterium | reverse complement strand
CGAGCGCGCGCGCGCGGCCGTCGCGCCCCGCGTCCACGAGCTGTTCGCAGAGCTGGGAGACGCCGATGCCGTCTTCGCCCGAATCGACGGCGACGCGTCGTTCACGTCCGAGGAGCGGCGCGTTGCCCTGCGCGAAGCGCTGCGCCAGTGCCTCCAGTGACGACTTCGACCGGCGAGCGCGCGAGCCGGCGGCGACGAGCTGTAGTCACCTCGCGTCGACGATCCGTCTCAGCGTGAGGAGCGCCATGCGGTCGCGTAGCTCTTCCCAAAGCTGAATCCGGAGTCGACGAACGTGCCGTCGATATCGAGCAGCTCGCACAGGAGCGACAGTTGTCCCTCCCGAAAACCCCATCCGACCCGAACGGTCTCACTGCGACAGCTCCGAGATCGCCGCCGGTGCGACGAAATGGTTCCGCGCACACGAGGAGTGAGCGATCGAAGTCAGCGGCCCGGCCATCTCCGAGGCAACAGGGATTGAGTTTCCCGCGTCAGCGACGGAGCTTGGCGGGGCACGTGGCTGAGCGGAGAGGGACGCGACCTGCGTCAGGCGACTCGTCGGTACCGGTGGTGCAGTCCACCGACCTGACGAATCGCGACGACTCGCCCGTTGCTCGGCGGATCGACCTCGCGAGCGCTCGGCGCGTTGCCTTCCAACGACGAGTGAACGCGCGATTCGTTGTAGTAGCGGACGTAGCTCGCGAGGACGCGACGCAGGTGATCTTCGTTTAGCACGATTACGTGATCGAGGCACTCGCGCCGGATCGAGCCGATCACCCGCTCGGCGTATGCGTTCTGCCAGGGCGATCTCGGCGCGATGAGAACTTCGTGGATGCCCATGACCTCGAGTTGATGAGTAAACGCGTTGCCGTACATGCCGTCGCGATCACGGACGAGATAGCGGGGTTGCGCGTCGCCGTCGGGGAGTGCCTGCAAGATCTGCAGCGCAGCCCACTCGGCCGTCGGATTCGCGGTGACGTTGAAATGCACGATGCGGCGGCGGTCATGGGACAGAACAACGAAGGCGAAGAGCATCCGAAACGTCGCGGTCGGGACGACGAAGAAGTCGCAAGCGGCTGTCTCCCGGAGGTGATTCCGCAGAAACGTCAGCCAGGATTGGCCTGGGGAACGGTGGTCTCGTCGCGGGATGTACTTGGCAACCGTCGATTCGACAACCTCGTGTCCGAGGAGTCGCAGCTCGGCCTGAATTCGCGGCGCGCCCCAACCCGTGTTCTCGGATGCCATGCGACGGATCAACGCGATGATCTCGCGATCGATCCGTGGCCGACCGGGAGGCGTTCCTCGCGACCGCCAGCGCCAGAACAGACGAAAGCCGGCTCAATGCCAACGGACGACGGTCTCGGGCTTCACGACGATCAAGGCCGACCCCCAGGCGGACCACGAACGGGACAGCGCGATCCAGAACGCGCGATCGCGTTGCTTGATCTTGGGTCGCTTCACGGACCGACGGAGCACCGCGAGTTGTTGGCGAAGTGCGAGGTTCTCGAGCACGAGGTTGGCCCGGCTGCGAAGGGCGGCTCGAAAAGCGACGAGTACGATGCGAACGAAGTCCATCTCGCGATCGTATCGCGACTGCTTTCCCGCATCTGGGAACAGTTGCTCACGCGCGCGATCCTTGCGGTTCGCCGTGAGTTCAGCGCGGACGGAGTTTTCGGGAGGCACTCCCATCGACTTCACTGGGTAGCGCCACAACTCTGCAATCCACACGTCGAGCCACCAAATCATCTCGGAAGCGCTTGCGAGCTGCCGATAACTCCACGGGACGCGGGCCAAATCCCGCCGAATCGCTACGGCTCGGACGCCCGTCGCTGCACGGCGAGAGCGCACACGATGCGCCTTTCCGAAAGCGATCCCCATTCGCCTGGAGCCATGCGGCGAGCGTAGCGCCTGGGTCCGACTATTTCGCCAGCGCCGGCCAGTTCTTCTCGCTCTTCGCAAGGAATTCGCCGGGCTTCTCCCGCCACAGCGCCCGCGTGTCGAGTTTCTTGTCGCGGAAGAAAAGGTAGAGCTTGCCGTCCCGGATCTCGAAGCTCTCGGGGTCGACGTCCACGCGCTTGCTCAGTTCCGCGACGGCCCAAGCACACCAGCCACCGTATGCTGGAAGATACTTTTCCGGATTCCGTTCGAAGAGTGCACGGTGCTCGTCGGAGGCGAATCGATACGTCACTCCGTCGTGCTGAATGCTGATGCTGATGAGCCCTTTCTCAGGCTTGCCGCCGCCGGTTGGAAAATATGAGACGGGGTCGTAGCCGGCAACCCCCACCGATTCACCCATGACGTTGTACTTGTGCGCTGCAACGCCGGCAGGCGTCGCGTTCGACTGGGCGAACCCGGCAGCGGCTACGCTTGCGATGGCGAGTGACAAAACGACCGCCTGTGACGTGTTCATGACCGACTCCTTGTTCTCTTTCGACGATGAATCCTCGTTCGTTCGACGCTGACGCCCGCACGGCCCAGAATCGCGAGCCTCAAGATTGGCGAGCCGTCCGATGCAACCGGCCGAACGGAATTTCCGACGTCGCGTCTCGAAGCAAGCGTGTCGCGTAACTCGGGACGCAGATTCCTCGAGGAACGAGCCGATCGATTGCCGCCTGCGGCGCTGCCCCCAACCAATGTTGAAAGATGATCGCGAATCGGTTGCCGGATTCGCGAGGGGCGCGAGATCGAAGATCGAGGGTTCGTGAAACTTCCCGTTCGTCTCGGCATCGCACTGCCCGCACTGGCTCATCGATGGGAGACGCCGAAACCGTTTCGGACTCGGACAAGCCGCCGTAGGCGATCACCGATGGACGTCTCCCTTCGGGCGCGCTGTTTTCACGAGGAGGACGTCATGATCTCTCGTTTCCGCCGACGCATCCTGCAAGGGGCCGCAGCCGTCGGGCTGTTTGGTTGGACCATGGTGGACCGGGCAAGTGCCGATGACGACAAACGCGTCATCCACGAGCCGGCCCTCGCGAAGGTCTTTCACCGCACGGTCACGATCGATGGACTCGACATCTTCTACCGCGAAGCGGGGCCGAAGGACGCCCCAACGATCCTTCTGCTGCACGGCTTCCCGACGTCCTCGCATATGTTCCGCAATCTGATGCCGGCGCTCGCCGACGAGTACCACACCGTCGCCCCGGACTATCCCGGCTTCGGGAACAGTTCGGCACCGACCGTCGACGAGTTCGAGTACACCTTCGACAAACTGGCCGACATCATGGGGAAGTTCACGGAAAAGGTCGGACTCCAGACATACACGCTGTATGTCCAGGACTACGGTGCGCCGGTTGGTTACCGGCTGGCGGTCAAGCACCCCGAGCGGATTACAGGGTTGGTGGTACAGAACGGAAATGCCTATGAGGAAGGCATCGATAACGACTTCTGGAAGCCACTCAAGGCATACTGGAAAGACCGCACCGACGAGAATGCCGAAAAGCTGCGCGGCTTCCTGACGATCGAAGGCACCAAATGGCAGTACACGCACGGCGTGCGCAACGTCGAGGCCATCAGCCCGGACAACTGGAACCTCGATCAACTCTCGCTCGACCGCCCCGGTAACAAGGAAATCCAGTTGGCCCTGTTCTACGACTACCGCACGAACGCTCCGCTCTACCCGACGTGGCAAAGGTATTTCCGCCAGCATCAGCCGCCGACCTTGATCGTCTGGGGCAAGAACGACGCGATCTTTCCACCCGCGGGGGCCGAGCCGTACAAGCGGGACTTGAAAACCCTCGACTATCACTTGATCGACACCGGCCACTTCGCGCTCGAAGAAGATGGCGAGCAAATCGCCGGTCTCATTCGGTCGTTCCTTCACCGGTGCGTCGCCAAGAACGAGTTCCACCAACGAGCGCGGTCGAATGACGATCCTGATTCGCGAAACAACTCGCACTGACGAGGCGGGCAATGAAAACCATACAGATGAGACGATTCGGCGGTCCCGAGGTCTTCGAAGTCGTGGAAGCGCCCACTCCAATCCCCAGCCCCGGCCAAGCGCTCGTCCGAGTACGGGCGGCAGGCGTCAACTTCGCCGAGACGCTCATGCGCGAGAACCGGTATGCGGTCACGCCAGAACTTCCGGCCGTCCTCGGCACCGAGGTCGCCGGCACGATCGAGAGCCTCGGAGACGGTGTTGAAGGGTTGGCCATAGGCACGCGAGTCGCGGCGCCGTTGTTTGCCGCCGGCTCATTCCTCGGCGGCTATGCGGAATGCGCGCTCATCGACGCAGGCTTCGTCGTTCCATTGCCGGATGCGCTGTCGTTCGAGGTCGCGACGGCGTTGATGGTTCAAGGACTCACCGCCCTCTATCTGACCCAACAGTCGCCTCCAAGCGGAAAGACGGTGCTGATCAGTGCCGCCGCGGGCGGCGTCGGCTCGATGCTCATCCAGCTAGCAAAGCATACGGGCGCCGCGACGGTGATCGCGGCAGCAAGCACGGACGACAAGCTCGACTTCGCCCGCTCGCTCGGTGCGGACGCATGCGTGGACTACACCCAGACCGATTGGGCCGCGCAGGCGCGCGCCGCATGCGGCGGAACCGGACCGGACATCATCTATGAATCCGTCGGCGGCGCCGTGACCAAGACGAGCCTCGATTTGCTGGCTCCAAGGGGCGAGCTCGTCGTTTATGGAGCACTCAACATCCAGAGCTTCCATCTAGGCGTGCCCGAGCTGCTCGGTCTCATCTTCAAGAACCAGTCTGTGACCGGCTTCGCCCTTGCACCACTCTTGACGCACGACGGCCTCGAGTCGGGGCTCGCGAAGCTCTTCGACCTCACGCTACGCGGCCACCTGACGGTGATGATCGGCGGCAGCTTTCCCCTGGAACGCGCGGCCGACGCTCACCGCGCTCTCGAAGGACGGCGCACGACCGGCAAACTCGTCTTGGTGCCATGACCCGATCATCGTGCACCCGCAGCGGCACCCATCGAGATGCCGCTTAGTCCGGGTCGTCAGCGAATGCTCCATCCGGGCGCACGTCTCGCCGAGAGTGCGGGACAGCGGCTCCGCTGTTGTCTCCCGAGATTCGGCATGACGGCCGCGATGCGATCTGACGATGATCCTCCGTCGCGTCGTTGTCGGTCCGTTCCATGTCGACCCTCAGAGCATCCGCCTCTGTCGCCGGTTCTTCGCGTCCGAGACTTGCCATCGAATGCGTTTGATCGGCGCCTCGATCTCGCCGAGCCGCAGCTCGCGGAGCACTCCGCGAAGGAGCGAGATCTGATCCGACTCGTCGTAGATCGTGAAGTTCGTCTTCCAGCCGAGCCGTGCCGCGTCCGCGCGAAGGAGGCGTATGCCGAGCGAGTGGAACGTGGAGATCACCATGCCGGCGAGATCGGACTTCGGGACGAGCGCGCGCACGCGCGCGCGCATCTCGGCCGCGGCCTTGTTCGTGAACGTGACCGCGAGCACGCGCGACGCCGGCACGCCTTTCCGCAGCAAGTT